>JAFYFU010000003.1 GCA_017543595.1 Ruminococcus sp.
GACACAGCTCGCAAATCCGAGCTTCAAGATTCCGGCAGGTGCCGATAATGTGCATATCTACGTCGAAACCGAAGGCAGCGACATTCAGGACTTCTACATCGACGAAATGATTGGCGCACCGGACGGCACTGTGATCAGCGGCCCGAAGGCAGTTCCGGCGATCCTCGGCGACGTCAACTGCGACGGACAGATCTCCGCAGCAGACCTTTCCGCAATGGGTATGCTTTGTATAGGAATCCCCGGAACTATCGACAATGATATTGCCTGTACAGATTATACAATAGGTTTCGATACAGCTATGAACACGGCTATGGAACTCATTGACAAGCTCCGTGACACTTCACAGTCTCATGACCGTATTTCCGTTGTTGAGGTAATGGGCAGAGGCGCAGGTCATATTGCCGTAAATGTAGGTATTGCCTGCGGTGCTACCGATATCATCACAAGAGAAGTACCCTATGACATAGACGCTATTGCAAATACCATGCTTGAAAAGAAAGCAAAGGGCAAGCAGAATTTCGTTGTTATCGTTTCCGAAGGCGTTGGTCATTCTCAGGAAATTGCCGTTCAGCTTCAAGAAAAGACAGGCATAGAGTCAAGAGCAACTATCCTCGGACACGTTCAGAGAGGCGGTTCTCCCACGGTAAGAGACAGAGTTACCGCTACAAAAATGGGCTACTATGCGGTTGAACTTCTTGAACAGGGCATAGGTAACCGTGTTGTAGGTATCAAGGACAGCCAGATTGTTGACTTTGATATACAGGACGCACTCTCAATGCATAAGGAATATGACATAAAGCTCCATAAGATAGCAGAGGAGATTGCATTCTGATTTGATAATTTAACCCAATGAAAAACTGCCTTTCGGGGCAGTTTTTTTGTTCAAAAGACAGTTTCCGCAAATTTATCCGAATTTTCGGGAGTATATACCCACCTGTCCATATGTCCGCCTGTGAAATAATATTCAAATTCACGGCTCGGCTCGGAATCGGGGCAGGTATCGACAATTATAAGTTTTATCTTCATTTTTTCGGGGATTATTGCCTTTATGTAAACGCTGACCCCAAGCCCTGCATGAACGCCCTCTCTGAGTTCGGCAAGCCCTGCGAGATTCGGAGCAAGCTCAACAAATATTCCGTAATCCTCAACGGAGCGCACTATTCCCGAAACGGTTTCCCCTGCATGGAAAAGACTTGCATTTTGTTCCCAGTTTCCGAGTAATTCCTTATGCGTAAGGCAGATTCTTGAATTTTCATTTGAAAGCACGACAGCCCTGATAAACTGACACGTAGAAAATCTGTCGGACGGGTGAGAAATTCTTGAAACGGAAATTGCATCTATCGGAATAAGTGACGGCATACCGCACCCTATATCGACAAAAGCCCCGAACTGTTCAAGATGAGTTACTCTTGCGTCAATGACATCTCCCGAAGAAAGACCGTTTATATAATTTTTTATGCATTCTTCCTGAGCGGATTTTCTTGAAAGGTATGCAGTTAAAGTGCCGTCTTTTTCGGAGGAAAGTTTCATTACCTTAAAGCAGACGATTTTGTTCACACGGGAGATAATCGCAATATCACGGGTTTTCCCCTCAGCTATTCCGACAGCACCTTCCTCACGTTTTATAATTCCCTCTGCGCAGGGGAGGTCGATAATAAGGTCATGTTCCCCCGTGCAGACAGAGGCTCTTGCTTCGAGGATAATTCCTTTTTCCATAGCCTCCGCAAGACCTTCGGGAGTTGAGATATACTTTTGATTTTCTGCTGTTTTGAAAAGACAGCCTTCGGGTTTGTAATTCATAAATCCTCCTATTTGAAGTCGTCAGATTTGCGCTTTTGAGGCTTGCGCTTTCGTTCACTTCACTGCGTTCCGTTCACTTTCAGCGCAAGGCGCAAATCTTCCTCCTATTTAAAATCGTCAATTTTGCCTTTTGTGGCTTGACATTTATTGATAGTCAATAATATTCATGAAGAATATAAAATATGATAATTATTTTTATGAGATATTCAGCGCACCCATTGAATTTAGTACAGCACTGACATTTGGAACGCTTGCGGATTCGCAGACAACATAGACGGAAGTTTTCCTGCTCCTCTGGGGTTCGGGGATAACGTCACGGGAAGCAGGCGATTCCATTACGGCAGTCATATAATTATGGGTAGTGACGGCAGTCGGAATAATCGTATAAAGAGTGCCGTGCTTTAATTTTTCGGCTTTGTCGGCAGAGCGGTTATAAATCATGCTTGTTGAGTACACACCCTTTATATTTTCTCTTATGCGTTTCATAGCGATTTCTGCGAGTTCGGGTTCTTCAAACTCTGCGCTTACTCTGGTAACCATAAAAATTTCTCCTTTTCGTTTTGGTAGAGTATAGGTGAGCATAAATCCATTTTTATACTTCTATATTTTTTTTTTCTTTTTTTTTATAAAGGTTATAAAATAGCGAATATACTCTACCTATCCTCTACCTGAAATTTTCTATAATTTGTAAGACTTGAATATGAATCCAATGATGTTTTTATTATTTTTACACAAACTCAAAAAAATATGCAGATAAAATATTGATTTAATATTCTTTTTGGAGTATAATAAAATGTGCGTTTCAGAATTAATCAGGAGTGAGGAAGATTTTGCCCTTGACATGGGAATGAACGGAGCGACAGCGGAGTGAATGAAATGTCAAGCCTTAAAAGGCAAAATCTGACGATTTTAAATAAGAGGAAGATTTGCGCCTTGTGCTGAAAGTGAACGTAGCGACAGCGTAGTGAACGAAAGCACAAGCCTCAAAAGCGCAAATCTGACGATTTTAAATAAGGAGAAAATATGGACGTAAGACAGGGAGATGTACTTGTTATGAAAAAGCCCCACCCCTGCGGTGCAAATGAAATGCTTGTACTGCGTTCGGGCATGGATTTCAGGCTCAGATGCGTTAAATGCTCCCGTGAGTTTATGATTCCCAGAAACAAGGCAGAAAAAAATATTAAAAAGATTAAGCGTGAAAGCGAAGGAGATAACAATGTTTGAAAAACTTGCCGAAATGGAAAGCAAGTATGAAGAAATAAACGAAAAGCTTTCCGACCCGTCTGTGGTAAGCGACAACAAGCTTTATGCACAGCTTATGAAAGATTTCAAGAATATGACCCCCATAATCGAAAAATTCCGTGAATATAAAAAGGCTGAGGAAAGCTTTAAAGAAGCTAAGGAAATTCTTGATTCGGGAAGTGATGACAGGGATTTCAGGGAAATGGCTCAGGCTGAATTTGAGGAAAACAAACAGGCTATGGAAGATATAACGCAGGAACTTAAAATTCTCCTGCTCCCGAAAGACCCCAATGACGATAAAAGCGTTATAATCGAAATAAGAGGCGGTGCAGGCGGTGAGGAAGCCTCTCTCTTTGCAAATTCCCTCTATCGTATGTATACCATGTATGCCGAATCAAAAGGCTGGAAACAGGAAGTCCTGAACGCAAATCCAACCGAACTCGGAGGATTCAAGGAAATAAGCTTTTCAATCGAGGGCGAGGGCGCATATTCAAGGCTTAAATATGAAAGCGGTGTCCACCGTGTACAGAGAGTCCCTGAAACAGAATCCCAAGGGCGTATCCATACTTCTACCGTCACAGTCGCTGTCCTTGCCGAGGCTGATGAGGTCGAACTGAATATAAATCCCACGGATTTGAAAATAGATTATTTCCGTGCAAGCGGTGCGGGCGGTCAGCATATAAATAAAACCGAATCCGCCGTCAGAATTACTTATCTCCCCACAAATGTTGTCGTTGAATGTCAGGACGAAAGAAGTCAGCATAAAAATAAAGACAAGGCTATGAAAATTCTCCGTTCAAGAATATATGAGGCTATGCAGGAAGAACAATCCGCAAAAATCGCCTCCGAAAGAAAATTACAGGTAGGTACGGGCGACCGCTCCGAAAGAATAAGAACTTATAATTTTCCGCAGGGCAGACTTACAGACCACAGAATCGGTCTTACCATTTACCGCCTTGAAGATATGCTCAACGGAAATTTAGATGAAGTTTTTGATGCCCTTGCAACCGCAGACACGGCTGCAAAACTCGCAGGTCAGGAAATTTAACTATGAATACAGTATTGCTTAAAAATAATGAAGAAGATTTAATAAAAGCCTCTGATATGATTCGTTCGGGGCAGATTGTCGGAATACCCACCGAAACAGTCTACGGACTCGGTGCGGACGCTTCAAACGAAAATGCCGTGAGGGGAATATTTTCCGCAAAAGGCAGACCCGCAGACAATCCGCTTATAGTTCACCTTGCGGATTTCTCCCATGCATCTGAATATACATCTTATATCCCCGAAATTGCCGAAAAACTTGCGGAGAAATTCTGCCCAGGACCTCTTACCATGGTTCTCCCCAAAAACGAAAAAATCCCTATGGTGACATCAGGCGGACTTGACACAGTGGGAATAAGAGTACCTTCCCACCCCGTAATGCACCGCATAATAGAACTTTCAGGCTGTCCGATAGCTGCCCCGTCTGCGAATACTTCGGGATATCCAAGCCCCACTTCCGCAAGCCATGTCATGAACGACATGAACGGGAAAATTTCAGCAGTCGTTGACGGCGGTGATTCAAAATACGGCGTTGAGTCAACAGTTATTTCATTTGACAATGAAAATACCGCAAGAATACTCCGCCCAGGCTGTATAACAAGAGAAATGCTCCTTGAAGTCTGCGAAAATGTCATAATAGACAGGGCTATACTCAATGAAGTTTCCGCAGGGGAAAAAGTTTCTTCCCCCGGAATGAAATACAAGCATTATTCGCCGAAAGCCGATATAATAATGGCGGAGGCTTCCGCAGAAAAACTCGCCGAATATGTAAAACTTCATGACGGTGAAAACGTCTATTCCCTCGTCTATACGGGCGATGAGAAATATTTTCCGCACAGGTGTCTTTCATATGGGGCTGACAGCGTTCAGCAGGCGCATATGCTCTTTGCAAAGCTCAGGGAACTTGACGAATCGGGTGCGGAAAAAGTCTATGTCCGTGCGCCTTCCGCCGAGGGTGTCGGACTTGCAGTATATAACCGCCTTATAAGGGCAGCAGGATTTGAGGTAATAAAATTATGAACAGCCTTGACGGACTTATGATAGTCGGACTTACGGGACAGACAGGTGCGGGCAAAAGCACAGTTTCAAGAATATTTTCCGAAAACGGTTTCAAAGTAATAAATGCCGATATTATCGCAAGAAAAGTCGTTGAAAAAGGTACTCCGTGCCTTGCGGAAATTTCGGATTATTTCGGACTTTCCATACTCAATGCGGACGGCACTCTCAACAGAAAGGCTCTCGCAGAAACAGTTTTCACCGACAGGGCAAAGCTTGAAACACTTGATACTATTATATATCCCTACATAACAGGCGAAATTTTAAGGCTTATAAGAAAATATTCCGCAGAAGGCGAAAAATTTATACTTCTCGATGCACCCACACTCTTTGAAAGCCGTGCGGACGATTTCTGCGACATAATAATATCGGTGCTTGCAGATGCGGATATACGCCTTAAAAGAATAACCGCAAGGGACAATATTTCCGAGGAACAGGCAAGACAGAGAATGAACTCCCAGCTTTCGGAGGATTTCTTTATAAGCCATTCCGATTACATAATCAAAAATAACGGTCTTATTGATGTTGTCGCAGAAATATCAAAGGAAGTTTCCGACAAAATCAGGGACTATTATAATAATACAGTCGCATGAAAGGAGAAAACCACAATGGCTAAAAAATCAAACCCGACAAAGGAACTCAGGGAAAAACTTTTCCTCCAAAGAAAAAACTGCTATTTCAGAATGGACAAAGAGGAAATAAAGGCAAGTACAAAATTTGCCGACAAGTATAAGAAATTCCTCGACAGCGCAAAAACAGAACGTGAGGCTGTCAACGAGGCTGTAAAACTCCTTGAAGAAAAAGGTTTCAAAGAGTATAAAAAAGGCGCAAAACTCAAAGCAGGCGACAAAATATACCGCAACAACAGAGGAAAAGCCATAATTATGGCTGTTATAGGCAGCGCACCCATAAGCGAGGGCGTGAGACTTTGTGCGGCACATATCGACTCTCCCAGACTTGACCTCAAACAGAATCCGCTTTATGAGGACAGTGAACTTGCACTTTTCAAAACCCATTACTACGGCGGAATAAAAAAATATCAGTGGACAACTATTCCGCTTGCACTCCACGGCGTTATAGTAAAGGCTGACGGTTCAAAAATTGATTTCAGAATAGGCGAGGACGAAAAAGACCCCGTATTCTGCGTTACAGACCTCCTTCCGCACCTTGCAACCGAACAGATGTCAAGACCCGCAGGAAAACTCATAAAGGGTGAGGATTTAAACCTCCTTATCGGTTCGATTCCTTTCCGTGATGATGAAACAAGCGGTGCTGTAAAGCTTGGTATTCTGAATATATTATTTGAAAAATACGGCATTACAGAGGCTGATTTCATTTCCTCCGAACTTGAAGCAGTACCCGCTTTCAAGGCAAGGGATATCGGCTTTGACAGAAGTCTCATAGGCGGTTACGGTCATGACGACAGATGTTGTTCGTTCCCTGCGCTTATGGCAACTCTTGACTGCGAAAATCCCGTACATACCGCAGTTACAGTCCTCACCGACAAGGAAGAAACAGGAAGTGACGGAAATACAGGTCTTTGTTCTTCATATCTTGAATACTTTATATATGATATTGCAGAGGAACTCGGTTCAAACGGCAGAGATGTGCTTTCAGCGTCCGAGTGCCTTTCCGCAGACGTAAACGCAGCCTTTGACCCCACATTCCCCGAAGTAAACGAAAGAAACAACTGCGCTTATGTTAATAAGGGCGTTTGCATTACAAAATACACGGGCGCAAGAGGAAAATCAGGCACTTCCGATGCCTCCGCAGAATTTGCGGGCAGAATCCGCAGACTTATGGACAGCCAAGATGTTATCTGGCAGACAGGCGAACTCGGCAAGGTTGATATGGGCGGCGGCGGCACTGTTGCGGCTTATATCGCAAACCTCAACGTTGATACAATAGATATGGGTGTGCCTGTGCTTTCAATGCACGCTCCCTATGAAATAATTTCAAAAACAGACCTTTACATGGCTTATAAAGCATTTGCGGTATTTATAGCCGATTAAACAAAAGGGCGGTCTTGCGACCGCCTTTTTAACAGAATTATTCTGCTGCTGAGAAAGAGTCTTTTCCGACAGAGCAGAGAGGACATTCAAAATCATCGGGGAGTTCCTCGAATTTTGTACCCGGAGCAATACCGTATTCGGGTGCGCCTTTTTCCTCGTCATATTCCCAGCCGCATACATCGCAGACATACTTCATATTTTTCACCTCCTGATTTTCAAGACTTATATAAAATATTATACAATGTTATCTTAAAAATGTCAATGGAAATCAATAATATTTTAAAAAATGTTCATAACTTTTTGTGAATATGCAACAGTAAGAATTTATTAAATAAAAAATATATTATTAGGTCTTTTCAAGACGTTTCAAATGTGGTATAATTATACCAATGAGATGTGACACAGTAAATAATATTTTTTATTAAAGGTAATTACTGCAACGATTTATAACGTATAGGAGAAGAGATTTTATGTACACAGATTTTAATGAAGCGAAGCAGGCGGCATTGAAAAAATATTTCAGCCGTATGAACCCAATGCAGCAGAAAGCAGTTTTTGCTGTGAATGGTCCTGTCCTTGTACTTGCAGGTGCAGGAAGCGGAAAAACTACCGTTATTGTCAACCGTATCGCAAATATGATAAGTTTCGGAAATGCCTTTCACGACAAAACCAAAAGGGGCAGCACTTCGGAAATTGACTTCCTCAATCAGTATGCCGAAGGAAAAACAGACGATTACGAAACTTTAAGAGACATAGTTGCCGTAAGTCCCGTAAAGCCCTATAACATACTCGCCATAACTTTTACAAACAAGGCGGCAGGCGAACTCAAAGAAAGACTTTCAGCCATGCTCGGACAAGATGCCGCAGGCATACAGGCATCAACTTTCCATTCCGCCTGCGTCAGAATATTAAGGGCTGAAATCGGAAAACTCGGCTACGGAAGCGATTTTACAATTTATGATTCCGATGACAGCCAGAGAATGATTAAAAACTGCATGGTTGAGGCGGACGTTTCGGAAAAGCAGTTCGCACCGAAAACTGTCCTCAGCGAAATAAGCTCCGCAAAGGATAAGATGATATCTCCTTCCAAGATGCGTAAGGATTCGGGAACGGATTACAGAAAGAAAATTATATCAAAGCTTTATTCCGTATATCAGGAGCGCATGAAATCGGCAAATGCCCTTGATTTTGACGATATACTTGTTCTTACCGTTGAGCTTTTCGAGAAATTCCCCGAAGTCCTTGAAAAATATCAGAACAGATTCAGATACATAATGGTTGACGAATATCAGGACACAAACCATGTACAGTTCAGGCTTGTACAGCTCCTTGCGGATAAGTATAAAAATATCTGCGTTGTCGGCGATGATGACCAGAGCATATACAGATTCAGAGGTGCGGACATAGAAAATATTCTCGGCTTTGAAAAGCAGTTCTCAGGTGCGGAAGTTATCCGCCTTGAACAGAATTACCGTTCAACACAGACTATTCTTGATGCCGCAAATTCAGTCATACGCAACAACAGCGGTCGAAAGGAAAAAACTCTCTGGACATCGGGTGACAAGGGCGATAAAATCTACTGGTACAAGGCCGTTGACGAGAATGACGAATCCAAATTTATTGTTTCAAAAATAAAAGAGGACTACAACAAGACAGGAAGCTATTCGGGCAGCGCAGTCCTTTACAGAATGAATGCACAGTCAAATTCCATTGAGCGTGAACTCGTAAAGGCAGGCATACCTTACAGAATTTACGGCGGTATGAGATTCTATGACCGCAAGGAAGTAAAGGACGTTATTGCTTATCTGAGTTTCCTCAACAACAATAACGATATGCTCCGTTTCAGGAGAATAATCAATGAACCCAAAAGGGGAATAGGCGATTCAACACTTCTTCTCATTGACGAGATATGCCGTGATTTGGGAATTTCTCCCCTTGAAGTAATGAAAAACTGCGAGGAATATCCGCCCCTTGCCAAGAAAACAACCGCACTCAAAAGTGCGGGGGCTATGTTTGATGACCTTATCGAAAAACTTGATTCCATGCCTCTGCATATATTTTTCGATTATCTCATAGACAAGACAGGATATCTCGACTCACTTAAACTTCTCGAAAATGCCGACAGCAGAATTGAAAACGTTGAGGAACTGCGTTCTTCAATAGTTCTCTACATGAACAGCGCAGACGAACCCACACTCGGAGGATTCCTTGAAGAAACTGCGCTTTATACGGAGGCTGACAGAGATGACGGTCACGAGGATAAAGTTTCCCTTATGACGATACATTCCGCAAAAGGTCTTGAATACGAGAACATATTCATAATCGGTCTTGAAGAAGGAATATTCCCCGCATCACGTTCCCTTGACAATGATGATGATATGGAAGAAGAAAGACGACTCGCATATGTTGCCGTTACAAGGGCAAAGAAACAGGTTTACGTCACAAGCGCAAGCCAGAGAATGTTGTTCGGTCAGACGCAGAGAAACGTCACATCAAGATTTATCCGTGAAATCGGAAACGAATATATCGAAAAGAAAGACAATGCAGCCGCTATGAAAAACAGGGTTTCGGGTTCGGACAATGCCGTTACGGAAGTACAGTCAATGTCCCTTCAACAGCAGCTTGCAAGAAACAAAATGCACGCAAATTCCGCATCTTCCGCAAATGCAAACTACAAAGAGGGCGAAAGAGTTTCCCACAGCATTTTCGGAGCAGGCACTATAATCTCCGTAACCCCCGCAGGCAATGACGCAATGCTCGAAATAGCCTTTGACAAGGTGGGTACAAAGAAAATCATGGCGAATTACGCAAAGCTTAAAAAAATATAAGGAGAGCAGTTTCATATGAGAAAAACAAAAATAGTATGTACAATAGGTCCTGCCACAGATGACGAAAATATTATGCGTGAACTCATGCAGGCGGGAATGAATGTCGCAAGATTCAATTTCTCCCACGGAGAATATGAAACGCATGAAAAAAGATTCAGACAGATTGAAAAACTCAGAAAAGAACTTGACCTCCCGATTGCTACTCTCCTCGATACAAAAGGTCCTGAAATAAGACTCGGAAAATTTGTTGACAACAAGCCCGTTGAAATATTTGACGGCGACAAATACACTCTCACAACGGAAGATATCCCCTGTACAAACGAGACAGGAAGCGTAAGTTTCAAGAAACTCCCCAGAGATGTAAGCATAGGAACAAGAATACTCATCAATGACGGAGTTATTGAACTTATTGCCGAAAAAGTCACAACAACGGAAATTGTCTGCCGTGTAATCCACGGCGGAACACTCTCAAACAACAAGGGAATAAATGTTCCGGGAGTAAAGCTTTCAATGCCTTATCTCAGCGACAACGATATGAATGACCTTGAATTTGGCGCAAAAATGGGCTTTGATTTCATAGCCGCAAGTTTTGTGCGCTCGGCAGCGGATATTAATTATCTCAGAAAATTCACCCAGAGCCTTGGCTGGTTTGATGTCCGCATAATCGCAAAAATAGAGAATAATGACGGCGTTGAAAATATTGACGAAATTCTCGAAGCCGCTGACGGAATCATGGTTGCAAGAGGAGATATGGGTGTCGAGATTCCCTTTGAACAGATTCCCGCAATTCAGAAAGAACTTATCCACAAGGGCTACAATGCAGGAAAACAGGTTGTTACGGCTACGCAGATGCTTGAATCCATGATAACAAATCCAAGACCTACCCGTGCGGAAATTACGGACGTTGCAAATGCTATCTATGACGGAACAAGCGCAATTATGCTTTCGGGAGAAACAGCCGCAGGTGCATACCCCGTTGAAACCGTAAAGACTATGGCTTTAATCGCTGAAACCACAGAAAAAAATATAGACTATAAGGGAGAATTTTCCGAAAGACGTTCAAATCCTGACGGGAACGTTGCAGAGGCAATTGCCCATGCCACAGTTACGACTGCCCATGACCTTGACGCAAGGGCTATAATAACAGTATCCCTCGGAGGACAGACCGCAAGGCTTATCTCGAAATATCGCCCCTGCTGTCCGATAATAAGCTGTACAATGAGTGATGTTGTATGCAGGCAGATGAATATGAGCTGGGGAGTTATTCCCTTTATCATAGACGAAAAGAACAGCACTGACGAGCTTTTTGATGCGGCTGTTGAGGCTGCTGAATCTCATAGGCTTGTTCAGGACGGCGACCTTGTTGCAATAACCGCAGGCGTACCGCTCGGTGTTTCGGGTACTACAAACCTTATGAAAGTCGAAAAAATAGGAGGAAAATAATATGGCTGACAAAAATTCAAAGCCCCTTGACGAACTCAAAGAGGATAACGAAAATTATATAACTCTCACAGATGAGGAAGGAAATGACGTTTCATTTGAGATAATCGACACTGTTGAGTATGATGACAGGCTTTTTGCCGTTATGATACCATTTGACGAAGATGATGACGGTGTTGTTATTCTTGAAATAATCCCCGCAGAAGAACCTGAATTTGATGATTTTGTGTCTGTTGACGATGATGAACTCCTTGAAGCTGTCTTTGAGAAATTCAAGGAAAACTATGACGGACCTTACGAATTTGAATAATATTTTTAAAGGGTATCGGTTTCGATACCCTTTTTGTTTAACAAATTTTAAATATTAATTTTTAAGACAGCAATTTATGAACATTGTTTTAATAATCAGACAATAATTGACTTGAATTATGATAAATTACTGGTTATAATTTTAAATGAGATGAAAGAAAGTGTTGAAGTTGTAAGATATCATTATATTAAGGGGTTTTTATCATGAATAAGAAATTTTTAAAAAAGCTGAAAGCAAGTGCTGTTTCGGCATTAACGGTTGTGTCGTGCATTTCAACGGTATTTACCGCAAACGCAGGAAATACATATCTTTCCTCTGATTTTGACAGCGGCAGTGACGGCTGGTCTGCAAGGGGAGTGGCTGTACTTTCGGGAAACAATGAAAATTATTATGACGGTGGCGGTTCGCTCTTTGTATCAAACCGTTTGGAAAACTGGCACGGTGCGGAAATTCCGCTTTCAGAAAATATGTTCAGGGCAGGGGAAACTTACAGTTTCAGTGCGGCTGTACTCCAAAAAAGCGGTTCTTCGCTAAATATGAAAATGACCTTGCAGTATACAAGCAACGGCATGGAACAGTTTGACAGTATTGCCCTTGTAACAGCAGACAGCGATGTATGGACGGATATTTCAAACACCGAATATACAATTCCTTTCGGTGCGGCAAATATGAAACTCTATATAGAGTCTCCCGAAAGCCTTACGGATTTCTATATCGACAAGTTCACGGCTGCCGAAAAGTATACGGAATCATATGTTGTTACGGGAAAAGGAACTGTTGACGGCAAGGGAACTGAAAATCCCCAGCCGCAGGGAAATTCCTCAAAGGGCGATTTGAACGGTGACGGCATTATTGACGTTTTCGATATGATAATCGCAAGGGATTTGGTCGTTAAGATGTTCAGCGGAAGCTCAGGCGGAATTGACCTGTCTGTTGCGGATATGGACGGAAACGGTTCATTTGCCGTAAATGATGTTGTTCTTTTGTCAAAATATATTCTCGGCGAGACAGATTCTTTCCCGCAGGCTGAAATCTTAACAACAACGACTGCACCGCCTGACATAACACCTGCCACCACAACGACAATTGCCGAAGTTCCGCACGGTGACGGCAATTATATGAGTGAAGCTGAGGGAAAACTTGAAATAAATGCTCCGTCATCGTTTGCTCAGGCGAGGTCAGGCGTTGACTACGGCAAAATGGAATTAGTGACGTATTATTCCAAGGACGGCGGAATAGATAAAAAGATGAATGTTCTCCTTCCTGCCGGATATAATACGAATGAAAAATACCCTGTCCTCTATGTTCTCCACGGAATATTCGGTAATGAGACATCAATGCCGGGAATGGGTATACAGACAATGGTTGGAAATCTTATCGCTGACGGAGAAGCTGAAAAGATGATAGTCGTATTCCCTGCAATGTTCACAGGTTCGGGTGCGCCCGGATTTAATGCAGAATCCTCACGCAAATATGACCTCATAAGAGAAGATATCGAAAACAGCATTATGCCTTACCTTGAAGAACATTATTCAATAAAGACAGGTAGAGAGAATACTGCTGTAACAGGATTCTCAATGGGCGGACGTGAGGCTCTCTATACAGGCATTACACGTTCGGAAGTTTACGGATATGTAGGTGCTGCCTGCCCTGCCCCCGGAATATTTGAAACAACAGACAACTATATGCATCATGAGGGCTGTCTGACGCAGGGCGAGTTCAAGCCTTCTGTTTCGCCTGAATTGTTGCTTATTTCTGCGGCTGCATTTGACGGAACGGTTGGAAATTATCCCGAATCTTATCACAATGCCCTCGCACAGAACGGTGTACAGCATTTGTGGCAGATTATCCCCAACGGTGACCACGGCGGTGCAACAGTTACACCTCATATGTACAATTTCCTCAGACTTATATTCAAAGCGTAATCTTCAAAATCTCATCTCCTTAAATATGTTTCCCCTGTTTCGGCAGGGGAAATTTTTATGTATTTTTTAAAATATATCGGTTATAATATTTTCGGGAGATGATAACATGAAAAGAAGAAAAGAAATTCCCGTCCCCGAAAAGAAAAGGGAAGAATATATCTGTCCGTCCGCATCGTGGGGAGATATGACAGGGCTTATTCCGAACAATCCCGAAAAAAAGGATTCGGAGGAATCATACAGGGACGTATACCCCTATATGCCCGAATACAGGGGAGAATAAGAAAACAGCCGCATAATGCGGCTGCTTTTTTTACCATTGATATTCGTTTTCGGGATAATATTCTTCAACGGGCTGATAATATTCTCCTGCGTTGTCCTGATAATAATTTTCCTGATAGTTTTCAACGGGTTCCTGATAGTAATTTTCCTGATAATTGACATCGGGGTTTTCATATCCTGCATTGTCCTGAATTTCAGGAGTTTCGTAATTTTCAGCGGGCGGAACGTCAACAGGTGTTTCCGCAGGGACTTCAACGGGGGTTTCTGCTATCGGTGCTTCCGTGGGAGTTTCGGCAGGAGTTGTGCTTCTCACTTCGGGGAGGGGGTCGCCGTAGTCACGGAAAGCTATATTCATATCCACATCGCCGTCAATTCCGGGGACGTAGCCGTTCTGACCAAACTGCCAGATATCGAAATAATAACGGTATGTAGGCTTGTCATTGTATTCCGCAAGCCAGAAATCATAGTCTTTAAGGCGTGGAAGGTCAAGTTTTCTGAGGGCTGTATCCTTGTTCTGATATATCATGGGGGTGTAGCCTGCTTCTTTTACACGGTCACAGAAAGCTATGCAACATTCCGCAAGGGTATCGACAGTCACATCATTTGTGCGTGCGGATTTTGCGGAAACGGTCTCCCAGTCAAATACAACGGGATATGAGATATTGAAATCCTTTATTGATTTCAGTACAAGTTCGGCTTCTTCGAGGGCTTCCTCCTTGTTTACAGCCTGAGAGAAGAAATAAACGCCTGTTTTGATTCCTGCCTCATAAGCACCTTGGAGATTTTCGGCAAGTTTCGTATCCATGATAATTTCGCCTGATTCATAAAGCATATAGCCGACACGTATCATAGCGAAGTCAATGCCTGAATTTTTAACTGCGTACCAGTCGATATCGCCGTTGAAGTCCGAAACGTCAATTCCGAGGAAAGAAGTGATATTTCCGTCAACCGTGTAGAAAGCTTTTCCGTTTCTGACTGTGAGATTCTTGTTGTCAATTTCATTTTTGGGAACGTCTTTGAAAACGTGGATTTCTCCGCCGTCATCGAGGAAAATTTTACTTCCGTCAACGGTATATCCTTCCTCCTCCTGATTATTTTCCTCCTCCGAGGTGGAAGCGGTTACTGTTTCGGTATCGGGGGATTTTTTCTTTGTGATGAAAACGACAAACACAACCGCTACAATCAGAAGTATAATTGCCTCTGCCGCAGCGATTAGTTTCGGCACGGATATTTTGTTATTGTTATTTTCCATTTTTACCTCCATGATAATAATTTAAAATCGGTAACTATATAATAACACAAAATTCGTTAAATGTAAACCCCGATAAAAAATTTTTTATAAAAATCTCAAATTCGACAAAAGTAAGTGTACAGACACTTGAAAAAACTGTATTTTCGGAATATAATAAAATATGTATTTCCTGTTGCGGATTGTTAAAGTAAAAACCGCAGGATATACCTGCGGTCTTTTGAATTATCTGTTGAGTATTACTTTGAAATTTCCGTCATGGTCGCATTTGAGGGTGAGAGTCTTGATATATTTGTTAAAAAATACTTCTTTTTCGTTATCGGAGGCAATAATCCTTGCCTCCTCATATATCTGCTGAACGAGGTCTTTTCCGTTGAGATATACAATATCGGGGAGGTATTTTTCAAGAATATCAAAAAGCACGGTACGCTTAAATTCATCTACATTTGCCGAGCAGAAATCATCTATTGAACAATAGTATATATCATGTTCGGAGAGGGCATTTTTAATGGCAAGTCCGCATTTTGCATATTCGTACATTACAAGGAATTTAGCCATAGGGAGCGAGGATATAAGACCCCAGTAATCGGAATCGCTTGAAACAAGAATAAATGAATCTATGCCGTCATCGTAATAATTTCTGCATATTCCCGCCGTCATCATAATATCAACGAGGGATTTTCTGTCGGTAACACGCTGAACCTGAATATGTTCAACGGGAATATTTGTAAAGTTATAAAGCCAGTTCCAAGCCCTTGTTGTATGGTAATCGTCATAAAGATATATTTTTTCAATTTTCGACATATTGTCGCTGTCAAGACCTTTAAGAACTGCATATAATTTATATACATCGGAATTTTCGCAGTCAACGGCAATAACTGCTCTGTTGCTCTGTTCAACGAAATCATAGATATTATTTTTTGTTTCGATATGGGCATCACGGTATTTGGTATAGTCATCAAAATGGTCGTCATGCTGATGATAGAGAACACCGAGGAATTTTCCGTCAGTATAGAGAATACTTCCGCTGTCAACGGGCTGCCAGTGAATATACATCTGGAAAGGGTACTTGTCGATATTTGACATATACTTTTCAAATTCCTGTTTCATAACGCCCTTTTTGTTGTATCTCGGAATACAGAACAAATCTCTTATATAGGACCAGTTCACCCAGTCATAGAAAAGGTCGGAGCATTTGTCGATATTTTCTGTTATAAGCTTTGCAATGTCAATCATATACTTTTCCGAGCGGTAGTTTACCTGAATGAGATTTATTCCCCATTTTTCGAGCTGTCTTATATTGTCTCTGTCATACCAGTCGAGTTTGTCAAGATTTTTGAGGTTGAACCTCATTTCGTCATCGGTTTTCTTGAATTTCTGCAAAAGGGTTGTTCTTATTTTGCAGAGATATCTTATAATCGTAGCAGGCTGATGAGCATAGAGTTTCTGTAAAGTATCGTGACATTCTTCATCATAACACTGTTCGATTATATGTTTTTTTACGCCTATCATGTAGGCAATTGTTGCAACAAGGTCTTTTTTGTCAACCGTCATAATTGCACCTCCGTAAAATATTGATACTATGAAAAATCATAGATACCTGTAAATATTATATCACATAATTAAATGATATTCAACTATATTTTATGTGTAAATTTGATGAAATTTATTAATTCTTGTGATTTTTATTTTATTTTTGCTCCAAAAGTTAAAAAGAGTGATGAAAAAGCAGAAAAATTTATCCTTTCTCTTGACAGACCGATACAAATATGTTATAATTGTCATATCGGTATACAAATCCGGCAAGGGAGCTGTCTGTAGGAGTAGCTCTTTTTTTGTATATCCGTATATTTTTGCTTTGGTCATTTAAAGCGGAGGTGAGATTATACGGCTTGACATTTCATGAAAAGCGTGATATAATCAATATAAAACAAATGACCATAAGTCATTTTTGAGAAGGAGGTATATGATGTCGTCTGAAACCGTTAAAAAAATTCTTCTCGCAGAGGCGCAGTCCGACAAGAAAAATGCCGAGGCAAGACGCAAAAGTGAGGAGATAATAAGCGATGCAGAAAGATATTCGTCAATAGCCGTTCAGAAAAAACTCGGCGAGGCTAATACCGAACTCAGTCGGAAACGTTCGGAAAATGCAAAAAAGCTTGAGGAATATACCCGAAAAGCCGATGACGAATGTTCAAAGCTTATATCGGAAATCGAGATAAGTGCCGTCAAAAATTCCGATAAAGCCGTTGATGCCGTTATAAACGGCTTTTTTACATGAAAAGGAGGAGAGTGATGTAACAAATGGCAAAGCTCAGAATGAAAAAAATTGAGCTGATTGCACTCCTCACCGACAGCAAGAAGATTATCGAACTCTTACAGAGGCGTGGAGTTGTGGAAATATGCAGAAATACCGATGAGGAACTTTTCAGCACAAATGTTTCCGCAGTTACGGGAGAATTTGAAAAATTCCGCAGTACCGCTTCTCAGGCTCTCGAAATTCTTGATAAGTATTCCCCCGAACAGGGAAGTATTACAGATATGTTCGGCGGAAGAACCGAAATCGAAAAACACGCTTTCGGAAAAGAGGCTATGCAGCTTGAAAAAATTATGAACTCCGCAAACGAGATAATAAGATGCAGCCGTATCATAAGTGAATCTCAGGTGGAATCAGCACAGCTCGGCACAAAATACGATACCCTTAAACAATGGAAAAATCTTGATATTCCTTTGAATTTCAAGGGTACGGCAAAAACAGTTTCATTCACGGGAACTTTCCCCGTTCCCATAACGGCGGAGGAAGTCGAAAATATGCTCCCTGACGGCTGTTCTGCGGAAATAGTCGCATCATCAAAGGAACAGACAAATTTGTTTATCGTCTGCATAAAGGAAAACGCTCAGGAGGCAGAAGATATTCTCAGGAAAAATGCTTTTCTCCCGATAGCGGAAAATGATGCAAGAACTCCCGCAAAATTCATGGAGGATATCAAAGCCCGACAGAATGAACTGAAAGAAAAATCAGAAAATGCAGTAAAAAGAATCAGGGAACTCTCCGAAAAAAGAAAAGAACTCAAATTTACAATTGACTATCTCACGATGAGAAAAGACAAATATGAGGCTTTAAGCTCTCTCGGTTTCACTGAAAGTACATTTATACTTACAGGCTATATCCCTGAAAAATATACAGAACGCATAGAAAAAGAATTGGAGGCGAAATTTACCGCATCAATAACTTTTTCAGACCCCGCAGAAGATGAAGATGTCCCCGTACTTCTTGAAAACGGCAGATTTTCGTCACCTGTCGAGGGCATAACAAAAATGTACGCAATGCCTTCAAAAACAGACGTTGACCCGACACCCGTAATGTCATTCTTCTATTATTTATTTTTCGGAATGATGCTTTCAGATGCAGGCTACGGAGTTTTAATGGTAATAGGAACTTGCATAGCACTGGGAAAATTCAAGCTTGAAGAAAGCATGAGAAAAACTCTCATAATGTTCCGCAACTGCGGAATTTCAACAGTTATATGGGGCGCACTTTTCGGAAGCTGGTTCGGTGATATAATTCAGGTAGTCGGACGGGAATTTTTCGGAAAAGAAGTCGGAAGCGTTGCCCTTTGGTTTGAACCGCTTGACGACCCGATAAAGCTTTTGCTTTTCTCGTTCGGACTGGGAATATTGCATTTGTTCCTTGGTGTGGCGGTATCTTTCAAGATGTCATGGGACGACAACAGAAAAATTGACGCTTTCTGCGATGCAGTCCCTGTATATCTGATAGTTCTCGGAGTTGCACCGCTCGGTGCGGGAATCCTCACAAGCGTACCCGATAACCTTAAAACTATCGGCTCATATATGCTTATAGCAGGAGTTGTTCTTCTTGTCCTCACGGCGGGAAGAAGTTCAAAGTCAATATTCGGAAAATTTTTCGGAGGACTTTATGCCCTGTACAATACAGCTACGGGCTATTTAAGCGATATACTTTCATATTCGAGACTTCTTGCCCTCGGACTTGCAACGGGAAGTATCGCAGGCGTTATAAATCTCATAGGCACTATGCCCGAAAACAAAATAGTAAAGCTTATACTTCTGATACTTGTATTTGTTGTCGGACATACGGCAAATCTCGCAATAAATCTGCTCGGCGCATACGTTCATACGGACAGACTTCAATTCGTTGAGCTGTTCTCAAAATTCTACACGGGCGGCGGCAGAGAATTTGAACCCCTTACGGTAAACACTAAATATATTAAATTCAAGGAGGAAAATATCAATGACTAACGGTATGGTATTCGCATTAATCGGAGCTGCACTCGCAGCACTTATGGCAGGAATAGGTTCGGCAAAAGGCGTAGGACTTGTAGGTGAGGCAGCCGCAGGCGTAGTGTCTGTTGACCCCTCTAAATTCAGCAAGGTGCTTATTCTTCAGCTTCTCCCCGGTACACAGGGACTTTACGGACTTCTTACGGCAATTATTCTTCTCAGCCGTGTAGGAGTAATAGGCGGTACTCCCGCAGAACTCACAACAGCACAGGGTCTTGCATTTCTTGCGGCAGCCTGCCCAATTGCAATAGTAGGACTTATTTCGGCAATCTTTCAGGGCAAGACCGCAGCCGCAGGCGTAGGAATCACAGCCAAGAAACCCGAACACAACGGCAAGGGTATCATCATGGCGGCTATGGTTGAAACTTATGCTATCCTTGCACTTCTTATCTCAATACTTATGATATATAATATTGCAGTCTGAGGAGGTACAAAATGGCAGGAATAGACGATATCCTGAATATCATTGAAACCCAGCAGAAACAGACTGAACAGAGCATAATTTCCGCTGCCGAAAGAAAAGCCGCCGCCATTAAAAAAGACGGTGACGAAAAAGCCCTCAGAGCCTATGAGGAATATATGAAAAGGGCAGGCGAACAGGCTGACAGGGATTTTGAAAATGCCTGCAAATCGGCAGATGCGGAAATGAAAAGGCGTATTCTTGCGTGTAAGGTCAGATGCATAGATTCCGTTATCGACAAAACGGTTGAAAAACTCAGGAATCTCCCCGATGAAGAATATTTCGCACTTCTTGAAAAGCTTGCGGTAAAGCTTATCCGCAAGGGTGACGGAGTTATATCTCTCAGCGGAAAAGATTTGAAACGTGTCACAAAGGATTTTGAAAAAAATCTTAACGAATCCGCAAAGAAGAAAAACGGCAGTATAAAGCTTTCCGATGTTCCTGCGGATATAGATGACGGATTTGTGCTTTCTTACGGTCTTATCTCCGAAAATTGCAGTTTCCGTGCAGTAATGGAGGCTGACAAGGACAGTGTAAGAGATACCGCCGCAAAAGTTTTGTTCGGGTAGGTGAATATCTATGGGCGGAACAAAATATGCAAAGGCAGTCGCCGCAATAAAGGCTATGGAGAATTTTTTCCTGACTCACAGCGATATTGAACAGCTTATAAATGCATCGGGAAAGGCTGAAATGAACTCGATTCTTGCATCGAAAAAATCAGGCGGTGCGGAAACGGATTCCCTTGAATCGGTCTGGAATACCCTTATGGACTATGCACCCGAATGTCAGGAACTTAAAATTCTGCTGTACAAAAATGATTTTCATAACCTTAAAGCGGCTCTCAAATCAATGATATCAGGCAGAGAACCCGATAAATATTATATAAAGCCGTCAAATCTGAACCTTGAAAGCCTCAAAGAAATACTCTCGTCAAAAGAGTACGAAAGACTTCCCGAATATATGAGGAAAACCGCAGAGGAGGCTTATAAGCTCATAACAAAGACCCTTGACGGACAGCTTGCGGATTCGCTTATAGACTGCGATACCCTGAAAGCTTTGCAGACGGCTGCCGAAAAAACCAAAAGCAGTTTCATGATTGAATATGCACTTCTGAATACTGTCTGTGCGGATATAAAAACCGCTTACCGCTGCTGTAAAATGAAAAAATCCATGAGTTTCACGGAAACCGCATTGTGCGGCAGCAGGGAACTTGAAAAGGACGGTCTTGTCCGTGCGGTCATGGGGGGCATGGAAACGCTTACATCTTTCCTTGAAAATTCCTCATACGGAGATGCGGCAAGACTTCTCGAAAAATCCACGGCACAGTTTGAAAAATGGTGCGATGATGTCATAACGGAACTTGCGGAGCAGGCACGTATGCAGTCATTCGGCTTTGAACCGCTTGCGGCTTACTATATAGCGGCGGAAGCCGAAATAAAAAATCTGCGTATACTTTCGGTATGCAAGGAATTTGGCGCAGACAGGGAAACAGTCACGGAAAGGATGAGAAAGCTTTATGTCTGAACCTTACAAAACAGCCGTTATCGGCGATACGGCAAGCGTTTCGGGATTTGCGGCACTTGGTCTTTCGGTATTCCGTGAAACAGAACCCGAAAGAATTTCAAAGCTGATAAACAGGCTTGCGGCAAATAATTTTGCGGTTATTTACATCACAGAACCCGCCGCAGCCCTTGTCGGCGATACAATAAAAAAATACAGGAGCAGTCCTCTGCCGTCAATTGTGCTTATTCCTGCGATTGAGGGCAACACGGGGGACGGAATGAGAGCCTTGCACGAAGCTGTCGAAAAGGCAGTAGGCTCGGATATTCTCAACTAAAAGGGGTGTATATATTGAGCAGTAAAGGAACAATCGTTAAAATCTCCGGTCCTCTTGTTGTTGCGGAGGGCATGAGAGATGCAAATATGTTTGACGTTGTTCGTGTAAGCGAAAAGCGTCTTATAGGCGAAATAATCGAAATGCACGGTGACCGTGCGTCTGTACAGGTATATGAGGAAACGGCAGGTCTCGGCACAGGCGAAGGCGTTGAATCCACGGGTGAACCCATGAGTGCGGAACTCGGTCCGGGTCTTATAGGAAGTATCTATGACGGAATACAGCGTCCGCTTGACGATATAAGAAGAATCAGCGGAAACAACCTTGCAAGAGGCGTTGAAGTACCGTCACTTAAAAGAGATAAAAAATGGAATTTCACTCCCACGGTCAAAGAGGGCGATATTGTCGAGGGCGGAGATGTTATCGGCACTGTCCCCGAAACGGATATAGTTCTCCATAAAATAATGATTCCCAACGGAATAAAAGGCACTGTAAAGAGCATTAAAGAGGGAGAATTTACCATTGATGAAGCTGTCTGCACAGTCGATACGGGCAAGGAAACAAAGGAAATAAAAATGTTCCAGAAATGGGCAGTAAGAAAGGGCAGACCCTATAAAAAGAAACTTTCTCCCGATATGCCTCTTGTAACAGGTCAGAGAGTTGTTGACTGTCTTTTCCCGATTGCAAAGGGAGGCGTTGCAGCTATTCCCGGACCTTTCGGAAGCGGTAAGACCGTTACCCAGCACCAGCTTGCAAAATGGGCTGAGGCTGATATCATAGTATATATCGGCTGCGGAGAGCGTGGAAACGAAATGACGGACGTTCTCAACGAGTTCCCCGAACTTATTGACCCGAAAACAGGCAAATCCCTTATGGAAAGAACCGTTCTTATTGCAAATACTTCTGATATGCCCGTTGCAGCCCGTGAAGCCTCTGTCTATACGGGTATCACGATAGCGGAATATTACCGTGATATGGGCTATTCTGTTGCACTTATGGCAGATTCAACATCACGCTGGGCGGAGGCTCTGCGTGAGATGTCGGGACGACTTGAAGAAATGCCCGGTGATGAGGGCTATCCCGCATATCTCGGAAGCCGACTTGCACAGTTCTATGAAAGGGCAGGTCGTGTAATATCCACAGGTTCAAAGGGCAGAGAGGGCGCATTGTCGGTAATCGGTGCGGTATCTCCTCCGGGCGGTGATATATCCGAACCCGTGTCGCAGGCTACTCTCCGAATAGTAAAAGTTTTCTGGGGACTTGATGCGAACCTTGCTTATCAGAGGCATTTCCCTGCAATAAACTGGCTTACGAGCTATTCACTGTATGCCGATTCGCTTTCAAACTGGTATGACAACAATGTCTCAAAAGACTGGGTAAAATCAAGGGCGAGATTTATGAGTATCCTCCATGACGAAGCCGAACTCAAAGAAATTGTAAAGCTTATCGGTATGGACGCACTTTCCGCAAATGACAGGCTTAAAATGGAAACGGCACGTTCTATCCGTGAGGACTTCCTGCACCAGCTTGCTTTCCATGAAGTCGATACCTATACAAGCCTTAAAAAACAGCTTTACATGATGAAATTAATACTCGGTTTCAATGACGAGGCACTTGACGCACTTGCAAAGGGTGCGGACATAGAAGAAGTCGCAGAACTCCCTGTTCGTGAAAAAATAGGACGTTTCAAGTACGTTGAGGAAAAAAATACAGATTCCGAATACGATAAGCTTTACGTTGAAATATCCGAAGAACTTCACAGACTTCTTGAAAAGGAGGCAGACTGATGCCAAGAGAATACAGAACTATTGAAGAAGCCGCAGGTCCTCTTTTGCTTGTAAAGGACGTTGAAAATGTAACTTACGGCGAACTTGCGGAAATAAGACTTAAAAACGGCGAAAAAAGAAGATGCCGTGTCCTCGAAATCAACGGCACGGACGCACTCGTTCAGCTTTTTGAAAATGCCGCAGGAATAAATTTACAGGACAGTGCGGTAGTATTTTCGGGACACCAGATGGAACTCGGCGTTTCGGAAGATATGCTCGGCAGAGTTTTTGACGGTCTCGGCAGACCTATTGATGACGGTCCCGAAATAATCCCCGATATGCGAATGGACGTAAACGGCTTGCCCATGAATCCCGTTGCAAGAAAATATCCGCAGGAATTTATACAGACAGGTGTTTCGGCAATAGACGGACTCAATACCCTTGTAAGAGGTCAGAAGCTCCCGATATTCTCGGCGAGCGGACTTCCTCACGCACAGCTTGCCGCACAGATTGCAAGACAGGCAAGGGTTCTCGGCGACAACAAACAGTTTGCCGTTGTGTTTGCGGCTATGGGTATAACTTTTGAGGAATCCGAATATTTCGTGCAGTCATTCAAGGAGACAGGCGCACTTGACAGAACGGTACTTTTTGTAAACCTTGCGAACGATTCGGCTATTGAACGTCTTGCAACTCCGAAAATGGCACTTACCGCTGCGGAATATCTTGCATTTCAGAAGGGTATGCACGTTCTCGTAATATTGACCGATATAACCAACTATGCGGACGCTCTGCGTGAAGTATCAGCCGCAAGAAAAGAAGTCCCCGGCAGACGAGGCTATCCCGGCTATATGTATACCGACCTTGCGTCACTTTATGAGCGTGCAGGCAGACTTGACGGCTGTAACGGAAGTATAACAATGATACCTATTCTCACCATGCCCGAAGACGACAAGACCCACCCGATTCCCGACCTTACGGGATATATCACAGAGGGACAGATAATTCTCTCCCGTGAGCTTTACAGAAAGGGTATAAATCCGCCTGTTGACGTTCTCCCGTCACTTTCAAGACTTAAAGATAAAGGTATAGGCAAGGGAAAAACCCGTGCAGACCATTCCGATACCATGAACCAGCTTTTCTCGGCATATGCAAGAGGAAAAGACGCAAAGGAACTCATGGTTGTACTCGGTGAGGCTGCGCTTACCCCGACAGATTTGATTTATGCAAAGTTTGCGGACGAATTTGAGAAAAAATATGTTTCTCAGGGCTTTGACAACAACAGGAGCATTGAAGAAACTCTTTCAATCGGCTGGGAACTCCTCAGACTTCTCCCAAGGAGCGAATTAAGACGTATCAGAGAGGAATATCTCGTAAAATACTATGACGGACAGTGAGGTGTGAACATTGGCAAGACTTAATGTTAATCCCACACGAATGGAACTGAGCAAGCTGAAAAAAAAATTGCAGTCCGCAAGGCGAGGTCACAAGCTCCTTAAAGACAAGCGTGATGAGCTTATGAGACAGTTTATGATACTCATAAAGGAAAACCGTCAGCTTCGTTCCGAAGTCGAAAAAGCCATAGGCGAATCAAATCGTTATATGGCTGTTGCAGGTTCAGTCATGCAGAGGGAAGTCCTTGAAACGGCTTTAATGCTCCCGAAGCAGGAAGTTGAACTCGAAGTAAGCGAAAAGAACGTCATGAGCGTTTATATTCCCGTTTTCAGTCCGAAGTACCGCACAGACGATACGAATGACATTTATTCATACGGTACGGCATTTACTTCAATAGACCTTGACGGTGCGGTAAGTTCTTTAAGCGAGGTCTTTCCGAAAATGATAAGGCTTGCCGAAATAGAAAAGGCTTGTCAGCTTATGGCGGACGAAATAGAAAAAACCCGCAGGCGTGTAAATGCCCTTGAACATATCATGATTCCCGACTATGAAGAAACGATAAAATATATAACTATGAAACTCTCCGAAAATGAGAGAAGTACAACAACTTCTCTCATGAAAGTAAAAGATATGGTTTTAAAACAAAGCCACGACTTTAATTAATATTTTTCCCCTGTCATTAGGGCAGGGGATTTTTTAATCTAAAAAACTATTGACATTCCTAAAATAAAATGATACAATATATATACAATATTTGCGGATATTGCACGGCACAGCAATACTGCATGAGAGGGGAACTTAATATGAAGAAATTATCAAAAAAATTAACGGCAGCAGTTTCCGCTGCGGCAGTTGCCCTGACGGGTGCGGCTTCACTGCTTTCACCGCTTGCAAATGCTCCTGCGGCTTATGCCGTTGACACAAACAATGATGACTGGCTTCACGCAGAGGGCAGCCGTCTTTATGACATGAACGGAAATGAAGTATGGCTCACCGGTGCGAACTGGTTCGGATTCAACTGCTCGGAGAGGTGCGCTCATTATCTTTGGAATGCGGACTGTGATGACCTTCTGAGAGAATGTGCGGACAGAGGCATAAATATTATCCGTTTTCCGTTCTCGACAGAGCTTATCTATGAATGGATGAACGGTCTTGACAAGCCCGTTTCGGGCGGAGGACTTCAAGCAGCATATAATCCTCCCGTTGACCAGGACGACGGAAACGGCGGTATCATCAAGGCAGGTACTTACGGCAGTATAAACAAGGAATTTGTCGAGGCTGACGGCAAAACTTCCGTAAAGTCACAGAAAGCATTTGAGATAATTCTCAGCAAGTGCAAGAAGTACGGTATAAAATGTTTCGTTGACATTCACAGCCCCCATGCCGACAACTCAGGACACGTTTATAACCTCTGGTACGGCAAGGAAATGAATGACCACCCCGAAGTTACAGTTACTACAGATATGTGGATTGAAACAACTGCATGGCTCGCAGAACAGTATAAAAATGATGATACGCTCCTCGGCTTTGACCTCAAAAACGAACCTCACGGAAAAGGTCAGGAAGGCGAACTCGCCGCTAAATGGGACGGCTCAAAAGATGAAAACAACTGGGCTTATGCCGCTACACGCTGCGCTGACGCAGTTCTCGATGCAAATCCCAACGCTCTTATTATGATAGAAGGTGTTGAACAGTCTCTCAGCGGTGCTATGGCAGGCGATTACTGGGGCATAGGCGACAGACGTGACAACTCCCCCTATATCGGTGCATGGTGGGGCGGAAACTTCCGTGGCGCAAGGGAATATCCCATAAAGCCCGAACACGGCACAAGCCAGATTATTTATTCACCCCATGACTACGGTCCTTCGGTTTATGCACAGAACTGGTTCTATCTTGATAAAGACCCGAAAGGCGGTCTGTTCGATACATAGACATTGCTTGACGATTACTGGTACGATACATGGGCATATATCAATGCAGAGGACATCGCTCCCGAATTAATCGGTGAATGGGGCGGACATATGAACGACCCCGCAAACCTCAAATGGATGACACTTCTCCGTGACTATATGATTAACAACCATATCAACCATACTTTCTGGTGTCTTAATACAAACTCAGGCGATACAGGCGGACTCTGGAAGAGTTTCTCTTACAGCATAAATGATGTTTCCGACAAATCAAACGGAACTACTATCGTATGGGAAGAAGATAAATATGCACTCTTTGAAGAATCTCTCTGGCAGACACAGAAAACAGGTAAATATATCGGTCTTGACCACCAGATACCTCTCGGCATAAACGGCACAGGTCTTTCACTCAATGAATTTTATGAGAAATATTCTTCAACAGAGGGAAGCAACATTGACGGCGGTACGGTAATAGGCGGTAAGCCCGTAGATTCCGATACTCCCGCTGTAACAACCACAACCGCTCCGAAAGAGGACAAGCAGACAACTACCACAACTGTCACAACCGCTGATGTAAACCCCGAACAGACAACTGCTTCCGATTCGGACGGAAAATATCTCGCAGGTGACGCAAACCTTGACGGAAACGTAACTATTTCCGATGCCGTAGCTATTCTCCAATATCTCGCAAACAGCGACAAGTACGGTCTTGATGAGCAGGCAAGGAAAAATGCGGACGTTGACGGAAAGCCGGGTGTTACAGGTACGGACGCAGGCTCAATCCAGAAATTTGATGCGGGAATTATAAAATCTCTCCCCGAAAAAGCATAATTTGTCAGCCTTTCAGAAAAAATTTTCAAAAAACCCTTTACAAAACTTCAATGATGTGATATAATAGTTTTACCGTCCACTCGGATATGGGTCAGACCTCGTTTTTCACCCTGTCTGTGTCAGCGGAATATAATTATATCAAGAGGTGCTTTCAATGTTACTGAAAGAAGAAAAAACAGCCGTTATTGAGGCTAACAGAACACACGAAAACGACACGGGTTCTCCCGAAGTTCAGGTTGCTATTCTCACAAAGAGAATAAATGACCTCACTGCTCACCTTAAAGAGCATAAGAACGACCACCATTCCAGAAGAGGACTCCTCAAAATGGTTGGTCACAGACGTAACCTTCTTGCTTATCTCAAAAAGAAGGATATCAACAGATACCGTGCTATCGTTGAAAAGCTCGGTCTCCGTAAGTAATAATAATACGCATAACAAGGCAGACGGGGTTCATGCCCCTCTGCCTTTACGTCTATGCGGAGATTTCGATGTTGGAAGTCAAAGGCAAGCGATAAAATTAAATACGTTTACCTTTTGCCCTTAACTTCTTAACTGAAATCTCCTGTAGACATCAGAATATTTCCAATGGAGGCATTATCAGATGTTTGAAAATTACAGAACTTTTGAAACCACATACGCAGGCAGACCCCTTATCGTTGAAACAGGCAAGACCTGCGGTCTTTCCAACGGTTCATGCTGGGTAAGATACGGCGAAACAGTCGTTATGGCTAATGTTACCGCAAGCGCAAAGCCCAGAGAGGGCGTTGACTTTTTCCCGCTTTCGGTTGACTATGAAGAAAGAATGTACGCAGTAGGCAAAATCCCCGGTTCTTTCACCAAGAGAGAGGGCAAGCCTTCCGAAAAAGCTATCCTCACTTCAAGATGTGTTGACAGACCTATCAGACCTCTTTTCCCCAAGGATATGAGAAATGATGTTTCAGTAGTTATGACGGTTCTTGCGGTTGAACCCGACAACTCCCCCGAAATCGCAGGAATGATTGCAACTTCAATAGCCATTTCCATTTCCGATATTCCGTGGAACGGTCCTGTTGCAGGTATAAACGTTGGTCTTGTTGACGGCGAA
Organism: Ruminococcus sp.; assembly: GCA_017543595.1. Lineage (GTDB taxonomy): Bacteria > Bacillota > Clostridia > Oscillospirales > Ruminococcaceae > Ruminococcus. The sequence goes on from JAFYFU010000003.1 coordinate 28,784, forward strand.
ATAATACTCAACCCCACACTTGAACAGAGAGCAAAGACAGATTTGGTTCTCACGGTTGCGGGTACTGCCGAAAAGATAGTAATGATTGAGGCAGGCGCAAACGAAGTTCCCGAAGACACCATGCTCAATGCAATTCTCACGGGTCACGAGGAAATCAAGAAAATGGTTGCTTTCATAAGCGGTATTCAGAAGGAAATCGGCAAGCCCAAATTTGAATTTGAATCTCAGGAAGTTGACCACGATATGTTTGATGCAATTGAAGAATTTGCGTCCGAACGTGTAAAGGTTGCACTTGACACAAATGACAAGACTGTCCGTGATTCAAGACTTGCTCCTATTATAGAAGATATTCACGCTAAGTTCGATGAAGCTTATCCCGAAAAAATCGCTATGATAGATGAATGTATATACAAGCTCCAGAAAAAAATCGTCCGTGCATGGCTCTATGAGGGCAAGCGTGTTGACGGCAGAGGCATTGACGAAATCCGTCCCCTTGCCGCAGAAGCAGGCGTTCTCCCCAGAGTTCACGGTTCGGGACTTTTCACAAGAGGACAGACACAGGTTCTCACAATTGCTACTCTCGGACCTGTAAGCGATTCCCAGAAAATTGACGGTCTTGACGAGGAAGAATCCAAGAGATATATGCACCAGTACAATTTCCCAAGTTATTCTGTCGGCGAAACAAAGCCCAGCAGAGGTCCGGGAAGACGTGAAATAGGTCACGGTGCGCTTGCCGAACGTGCGCTTGCACCTGTTATTCCGCCTGTTGAGGAGTTCCCCTACACACTCAGACTTGTATCGGAAGTTCTTTCTTCAAACGGTTCAACTTCACAGGGAAGTATCTGCGGTTCGACACTTGCACTTATGGACGCAGGCGTTCCGATAAAAGCACCTGTTGCGGGTATTTCTTGCGGACTTATCACACTCCCCGACAGCGATGACTTCATGACAATGGTTGATATTCAGGGTCTTGAAGATTTCTTCGGCGATATGGATTTCAAGGTAGGCGGTACTCATAAAGGAATTACTGCAATTCAGGTTGATATAAAGGTTGACGGTCTCACACCCGCTATCATCAAGGAAGCCTTTGAAAAGACCAGAAAAGCACGTATTTATATTCTCGATGAGATTATGCTCAAAGCTATTCCCGAACCCAGAAAGACGGTAAATAAATACGCTCCCAAAATGCTCCAAACAAAAATCCCCGTTGACAAGATAAGAGAAGTTATCGGTCAGGGCGGTAAGGTTATCCAGAAAATCTCCGCTGACTGCGATGTTAAAATAGATATCAGCGATGACGGAAACGTATTTATCAGCGGTATTGACGGTGACAACACAGGAAAAGCCCTTCAAATAGTTGAGACTATTGCAAACGGTCCTGAGGTCGGCGCAATTTACAGAGGTAAAGTTGTACGCATTATGGAATTTGGCGCATTCGTTGAAATCGTTCCCGGAATGGACGGACTTGTACACATTTCAAAGCTTGACAAGTCAAGAGTTGAAAAAGTTGAGGATATCGTTTCGGTAGGCGATGAAATCGTTGTAAAAGTTACTGAAATTGACCGTCAGGGAAGAATAAATCTTTCACGCAAGGACGCACTTGCCGAAATTGAGGCTAAAAAGAGAAAATAATTTGAATCCCCTGCGAAAGCGGGGGATTTTTTTGATATGTTATTTAAATGTAAACTTTTTCTGCTATGCTTGACTTTTTTTGTGCAATATGTTATAATGAATATATATTAACATAAAGGGGGATTTCTATGAGCTTTTTAGTAAATAACGGTCTATTTGTAATGTATCACGAACAAGGAGGAGAAACAGAATTTGTTATCCCCACGGGCGTATCAAAAATAGGTGCAGAGGCTTTCCGAAACTGTAACAACCTTGAATCCGTAACTGTCCCCAAAGGCGTGACGGAAGTGGGCGACAGAGCCTTTTATTACTGTTCAAACCTTACATCAATTAAAATTCCATATACAGTTGAGAAAATAGGTGCAGAGGCTTTCTGCGGCTGCAAAAAGCTTAAATCAGTGGATATTTCGGATAATACCAATGAAATAGGCGACAGGGCTTTTTATTACTGTTCGGGTCTTACGTCAGTCAAAATTCCGCAGAATGTCGGAACGATAGGCTTTGAGACCTTTTATTACTGCACAAGCCTTAAAACAGTGACAATTGCACAGAATGTCACAAAAATAGACAGTGAGGCGTTTTACCGCTGCGAAAGCCTTGAAGAAATAGTTATTCCCGACAGTGTTACGGAAATAGGCGACAGGGCTTTTTATTACTGCACAAACCTGAAAACCGTGACAATAGGAGAAAACGTCAAGAAAATGGGGTCATGGGTTTTCCGCAACTGCACAAACCTTGAAACGATAATTTACAAGGGCATTAAATTGTCATGGGAAAAAATTTCGCTTACCAAAATTCAGGTTGAAGACGTTTTCAAAATTATAGACAGAGAGGATTTTTCCTCAAAAATTCCTGCCTCCATGAAATATGACATTGTGCGTCAGCTTTTTATGCGTGGCGGTACAAGCGACAAGTTCAATAACTATTTCAGAAAAAATTTTATCAAAATATTTAAGATGATAATTGACATGAAAGATATTGAGTTTGCCGAGAAAATTTCCAATGACACGAAATATCTGACGGCAAAGAATATAGACAGTCTTATATCATATGCCCACGAAAAAAGGGGCTTTGAGATTTCCGTTATTTTAATGGACTACAAAGACACGATATTAAAAATCTAATCAAAAAAGGGCATTTTTCAATGCCCTTTGTCTTTTATTTGTATAATTCTTTCAGTGCCTTTTCAAGAATTTCCTTGTTGTTTCCGTGGTCTGTAACATAATACCAGCCTCCGCTTTTTGAGTGTATTACTGCGAGAGGATATTCGCCCAGAATAACGGGAGTCGAGATACTTAATATATCCGCCATAGCTTCTGTTGAATTTATGGGATACTGTTCAATGTAATCCTGAAAATTTGTTGTTGTATACCGCCATACGGAAGAAGAAATTTTTTCGGGGAGTGTGAAGTCATGACCTGAAATATGACCGTAGTATCTACCTGATGAAGTGCTGTAAATATTTATTTCTGAGGAATAGAAAACGGGCTTTGATATTACGGCAAAACTATATTTCAGTTCGGCAAAGTTCTCATCTGAGTCTGCCTTTGAGATTTCAAAGCCGTATTCGTTCATTTTTTCTATTGTGTCATCAAAGCAGTCAAGGACGAAATATCCGAATATTTCAGCGACTTCATGGGAGGCTTTCAAATCTTCCGCATTGAGTTCCTTTAAATCTTTCTCATAGGCACTTGCAAGGTCAAAGAGTTGTTCTCTTGAAATTTTTTTCTGCTGAGTATTTACACCGCCTGTGAGAGAATATCCTATCTGTAAGGTATCGCTTGTGTTTTGTGCAATTGCATCTTCAAGACGGCTGTAATAAGCGTGTTCAATAGTATTATTGAAAGCTATGAGCTGAATTTCATCGGAGATAAATTCTGCATATTCGTCCGAGAGGATAACCGCCTGAATGAGATTTCCGAGGACTCCCGAAGTGCAGGCATATTCTCTTATGACGGTTGAACCTGTTCTTGTTTTGTAAGTTAATTTAACTCTCTGAATGTCCTCAGTATTTTCAAGGGAACTGTTTGACGAATCAAAATTTGCGGCTATTTTGTACTGATAATTTTCGGGGTGGTAGTGTCTGTCGATTATATCCTTGTTTAATGCTGTTGCGGCTTCTATGACATCTCTGTCCCTGAAATTTTCGTATATAAGAAACGGGGAGTTATCACAATCAATGGAAACGCTTGAAACATTCATATTTGCGGGGACATATTTAGATGCACCGAATCCGTCCGTAGCGTTGCATATTCCGCACACGGCAAAAACCGCACCGACTGCCGCAGCAAATCCGAGACCTGCCGTCCAGAAACGCTTGAAACCACGTCTTGTTATGACTTCCATTATGAACCAGCCTATCGCACAAAGTAGTATTCCGCCGAATATATTATCCTCATCATTCATTATGAAAAGGGAAAGTATGCAGAATACAGCCGATACCATTATGAAATAGAAATATGCCTTGTAAACGTAGGGCTTTGAAACGTCCTCGGCTTTTCTGTATTTATAGAGAAAATATGCGCCGAAGAAATATATTGCTATTGTTATGAATGCTGTTATTACCCATCTCCAATAGGTAAAGGGTATAAATTCCTCATCAAAAACATCATCAAGATATACGAAAAGGAAAGAAGCCGACCCTGCCGGACTTGTTGTATTGAAAATAGGGCTGTAAAGAATTGATTCTTCATCAAGACCGAATGCAGATGTTGAAACTATTGCAAACCAGAGGCAGGCAATAGTTGCGGGTATTAATACATTTACGGCTATTATGCCGAAAACCGCCTCAAATTTTCCTCCGCAGAGCGTAATTGACAGAACGGAAAGCGTATAATATAATATCATCGCAATAATGACCAAAAATGCGGCTTTTAAAAGTTCGGGGAATACTTTCAGCACGTCATTGCTGCCTGTACCTACTGCGGATTCACCAGCCAAAAGAATTATTATACTTAAAACTATCGCACACAATGCAGGAACGATATACACAAACAATCCCGAAAGATAATCCGCTGTGAATCTCTCACGGGTATTAAGTGGCAGGGAATAAGTCATATCAACGATTGATTTTGAGTACAGATATTTGAAGTGGTAGAGGGCGATTATCATTCCCATGAAAATGCTTATGGCTATTGCGATAACGCCAACTACCAGATAAACATCAAGGTCAGGGTGGAATTTTATATGTTTTGCAGACCAGTAGTCATCAAGCACTGCACAGAGAGCAAGCAGCGGCAGACCGATTATTTCAAGAACAATGCTTACGATGAACAGTCTTTTGTTTTCGGATATTCCGTTGAAAAAGCGTTTTTTCACAAAGCTTTTCGGCTTATTCTTCTGAGTTAATGTCTCTGCTGTCATAGCCAAGCACCTCCAATTCATAGATAAATATTTCTTCGAGAGTAAGCGGAATTATTTCAAGGAGCAGGGGATTTTTCGGAGCGAAATAAGCCTTTATTGTTTCCTCATCATTTTTTATGATAATATAGTAAATACTCTGGCTTCTTTCAAAGTGGAGAATTTCAAGCCCCTGAAATTCTTCTTTTTTATAATCGACAGGGTTTCCGTGTTCATCTTTCGGGAATACAACCTGAACCTTGTGGATATTGCCCTTAATGCTGTCGATATCACGGGAGAAAATAATTTTCCCCTGATGAAGAAGTGCTGCGGTGTCGCAGAGTTCGTTAATTTCTTTTAGATTGTGAGAGGAAATTATAGTAGTCAGTTGTCTGTCAAGCATGGCATCAACAAGCATTTTCTTAACTATAATTCTCATAGTCGGGTCAAGACCGTCAAAAGCCTCGTCAAGCAGTAAATAATCAGTCTGGCAGGCAAGCCCTGTTATAACTATTGCCTGACGCTTCATACCCTTTGAAAAAGTATTTAACTTTTTATCGAGCGGGAGGTTTACTTTTTTCCTGAGAGTTTCAAAGATTTCATCGGAAAAATTCATATAATAGCCCTTATAAAATTTTCTTAATTTGTCAAGAGTGAAATTTCCGAACTGTACGGTTTCGTCATTGATGAAAAAAACTTTCTGTTTTGCGTTCACGTTGTCGTAGACATTTTCGCCGTCAATGAGGATTTCACCGCCTTCGGGCTTGTAAATTCCCGATAAAAGGCGGAGAATAGTGGATTTTCCTGCACCGTTCGAGCCGAGAAGTCCGAAAGCTGTTCCTTTTTCAATTTCAAGATTAACCCCGTCAAGAGCGGTATAGCTGTCGAATTTTTTAACAGTATTTTTCAGCTCAATCATAATATTACCCCTTTTCATCATGAATTTTGTCGATACGTTTTTTGAGTTCGTTCGGCGGTATTCCCATATCGAGTGCAGAAACGGTTACTTTGTCGAAATCCGCAAGGGCGGAATCCCTGAACTGTTCCATTTTCTGTTTTGAGATAAAACTGCCACGCCCCGGAACGGAATAAATTATCCCGTTTCTTTCGAGTTCCTGATAGGCTTTTGCGACAGTATTGGGATTGACACCTGAATTTTTCGCAAAACTCCTCACGCTTGGAAGCTGTTCGTTTTCGCTCAGTGTACCGTTGAGAACGAGTTCTATGATTTTTTTGCAAATCTGCTCATAGATAGGCACACGGCTTGTAAGGTCGATAGAAAACATAGGCACTCCTTTCTGTAATATGTGTACTGTATTGTGTAGTACGGTTATTACACTTATATCATAGCACATAATTTTTTATTTGTCAATAGGATTTTGAAATTTTCATAAAAAAAATCTCCCCTTTGCGGGGAGGAAAAATTATTTGCTTAAATCATTTATTATATCATCAAAGACCTGAAAATCCCTGTCATAAGTTTCCTGCATTTTGTCGGCACTTGAATACATTAATTTTCTCGGTTTGCGTATTGCGAGGAAAATCCCGTCTTTTATATATTTCTTTTCAACGCCTGATTTTTCTGCTATATCGGTGTTTTCAAGCATGAACTTATAGCCTTTTACATTGGGGTTGTCGGGGTAGATTTCGCTTAAATCCACGAAAACGTCATCGGGATTCAGGACGCTTTCGATTTTATCGTTTCCGAAAACTATAACGGAATCTGCGGACTGCAATTCTGCGGTTAATTTTGTATCAACGCCGTTTGCGTAGTTTTTCTGCGGATTGTCCGTATAGGGGATATAATAGAGAGAAACGAGAATTTCGCCGTTTTTGTTATTGTCTCCGCAGAATGATTCAATATATTTGTCAAGGTCTGATTCTTCGCAGAGGGTCTGATTTTCTGCGATAAACAAAACCGTCATATCGGGACGGGGCTTGTTGATAAGGCTTGTTATGAGGAAAAATACAAATAAAGCCGTTACGATTCCCATGCCGAGCCACCATTTGCTGTGATAGAAGAAATTGCCTATTTTCTGGAAAAAACTTAATTTAATTTCTTCGGGCTGTTCTTCGTGGATAATTTCGCTTTCCGAGATTATACCCTGTTTAAGGCGGAGCAATTCTTTTCTTTCTTCTTCGAGCCGTCTGTCATGTTCTTCCTGTTTTTTTCTTTGTCTTTCGGCGATTTTTCTTTGGAGTTCCTCTTGTTTCAGTCTTTCTTCTTCGAGTTTTTTCTCCTGCATTTCCCTTGCATTTTCAAAGACACTTTTTGAAATATGCAGTTTTTCGTCATCTGTATTTTTATTTTTATCCATAAAATCCTCCGTAAATTTATTCACGGTATATTATAACATATTTTAAAACCTTATGCAAGAGCGATTTTCAAATTATACTTGCAATAGTTTCTTTAAAGTGATATAATATACTTAACAGGTAAAAATTAAAGACTATTAAAGTGCAAAATCTGACGATTTTAAATAGGAGTTATTTATGAATAGTTATCAGCAGCAAATAAACAGTATCGTAAGTGAAGTAAAAAAAGCCGTTATCGGCAAAGACCAGATTATTATAAAAGTATTGCTTGCCATTTTATGCAAGGGTCATATTCTCATTGAGGATATCCCGGGAGTGGGAAAAACTACTCTTGCACTTGCATTTTCAAAGGCTTTGTCTCTTGAACACAACAGAATGCAGTTTACTCCCGATGTACTGCCCTCAGATGTTACGGGCTTTTCGGTGTACAACAAGCAGACAAATAATTTTGAGTTCCGAAAAGGCGTTGCTTTCTGCAATCTTTTTCTTGCGGACGAAATAAACCGTACATCAAGCAAAACCCAGTCGGCTTTACTTGAATTAATGGAGGAAAAAAGCATAACCGTTGACGGAACAACATACAGACTTCCTCAGCCCTATACCGTAATTGCCACACAGAATCCCATAGGTTCGGCAGGAACGCATAATCTCCCCGATTCACAGCTTGACAGGTTCATGATAAAATTAAGTATGGGCTATCCCGATTTTCAGGGAGAAGTTTCTATTTTAAAATCAAAATTCAATGCAAATCCTCTTTCAGCAGTTGAGGCAGTCGCAAATGCTGACACTATTCTTGAATTGCAGGAATATATATCGAATATATATATAGATGACAGGATTTATGAATATATAGTTTCTCTTTCGTCAGCGACAAGAAATCACCCAATGTTAAAACTCGGAATAAGTCCCAGAGGTACTCTTGCGCTTATGCAGATTTCAAAGGGAATAGCCGTTGCAATGGGCAGGGATTATGTAATTCCCGATGATGTCACATATATATGTGCAGATGTATTTTCCCACAGGCTTATGCTGAGTTCAAAGGCTAAACTTTCCGAAACGACTGCCGAAAGCATAGTGGCGGATATAATAAGAAAAGTTCCTGCTCCGGGAATATCTTCAAAAGGGTAAGAATTATGCTTATAATGAAAATACTTTTCGCCCTGCTGATAATAATAAGCGGAATATTCTATGTCATGTACCTTTGGGATTTTGCGCTTGTTTTGTTTGTCATAATGCTTGTAATGCCTGTTTTCATGTTTGTTTTCGGATATTTCGCAAAGAAGAAAATAAAAATCGGATTTTACATAAAAGACGAATCCGTCATGAAAAATCAGGAATTTCCCATAAAATTAAATATAGAAAACGGCAGTATTTTTCCTGTCGGAAAGGCAGAGGCAGTTATTGAGTATTACAATGTATTCAATAACCAGATACATTCTTTCAAGCTTTTAATGCCCGTTCAGGACAGAAACGAACAAAGCGTTTCATTTAATTTAAGTTCGCAGTTCTGCGGAATAGTCAAGATAAGATGTGCATATGTCAAAATATTTGACCCTTTAAGGCTTTTCAAATTCAAAGTCGGAAAGAATACAAACGCTCAGATAGCCGTTATTCCCGAAGGTCAGGAAATAGACGGAATTGCAAGCAGTACGGACAGAGTAAACGAAGAAAGCAATAATTTTTCAGATATAAAATCGGGAGATGACCCCTCGGAAGTTTTTGACCTGAGAAATTATATTGCAGGTGACAAGCCGAACAGAATACACTGGAAATTAAGCTCCAAAAAAGATGAATTTATCGTAAAGGAATACAGCCTGCCGATTGATGTGCCGTCAGTTATATTTTTGAATCTTATGTGCTATGAGGATTCCGAATATACCCTCCCCGTTTTTGATACCCTTATGGAAACTTTTATTTCCCTGTCAAAATTCATGCTTGAAAACGAAAGAACGCATACCGTAATATATTTTGACGAAACAAGAGGAGTATTCACCGAAAAAATCATAAGCAGTATGAATAAACTGTCCGAGACAGTTTCGGAACTTATATTCTCAATAAGCGATAATCTGTACTGCGAACCGCCTGAACTTTATTTCAGCGAAAACCCGAATCTTTCATTTTCGTCATTTAATTTTGTGACATCTGCGCCGAATACCAATATTCTCTCATATATAGACGAAAATACGGACGCTGATTTTAAAAATGCAATGGTTGTCGTAAAGGATTACAATGAAGCTCTCGGAGCAGAGAACAAATATTCCGAACTGAGGGAAATCCCCGTTGCAATCGGCAAAGTAAGCACTTCAATAAAGGATATAGAGCTGTAATGAAAAAAAATAAAAAGGATAAAAATATTAACAGTAACGGCATTACCATAAGCGACAGCATTGTAATGTCAGTAAGAAAAAAGAAACTCAACCTCAGAAAGCCCGAAGCACTTATTATAGCCTTTATCGGTTATTTTTCGGTTGCAATGGCGTTTCTTGAAATGTTCCCCCTGAAATACAATAAAAGTGCGGTTTTATTCGCAGGTATTGCATTTTCGCTGTTTTACGGAATTTCTTCCGCAGTCGGAAAGAATCTTATCCTGATAAACAGTGTTTCCTCCGTGGGAGCGATATTTATTGCATATAAAAGTGCCGAAAGAATAACGGACGGCTATAAATTCATGTATAATACAATATACAAGACCGCATATCTGACGGAGATAGAATATTATAAATTTCTTGAACCGTCACAGGAAAGAGTTTCCGTCACGGCATTTATTATATTATACCTGTGGCTTATGGCACTGATAATATATTTCTTTACGGTACACCACCCGAATACGATACTTCCCCTGCTGATTACTTTTCCGCCGATAGAAATAGGGCTTTATCATGGAATAAAAATGCCGATAATATATGGAGTCCTCACAATTGCTTACTGGCTTGCGCTTTTGTCAATGACCAATACCGACCTCGGAGAATATTCAGGCGGTACGGGCGGTTTCGTCAGAAAAGAAAATATATTTTTCCCGAAAAGGCAAATGCGCCTTAAAGTTACCGAAAAATGCGGACTTTATATAATGGTTCTTATAGTTATGATATCGCTTGCGGCTGTCGGTGTCATAAAAATTACGGGCTATGAAAGAAGTGAATCAATAAACCGCAAGAGAATTGAAGTCAGGGACGCTGTTGAATCTTTTACCATGGAGGATTTTGCGAACAGTATTTCAGCCATAACAAAGGCTTTCGGCTTTGATTTCAAGTATGAAAGCCATAAGCTCGGAAATATCGACCATATGAGATACAAGAACGTAACTGATATGATTGTCACTTTTGACCATGAATATGACGGGGCGGTTTATCTGAAAGAGTTTACCTGTGCGGACTATGCGGACAACGAATGGTTTGACCTTACATCAGATATATATAAAAATAAAATATTTGACGATTTCAGGAAATATAATATATATCCGCAGGATTTCCCGTCACTTTTCAATTTTGCCATGCAGAACGACAACAGATATAAGATTACAATAAATTCAAATCTGAAAAAAGACAAGGTATTTTTCCCGTGCGGAACAATAAATACGGGCGATGTCACATATGAAAATTCGGGAGATGTTTCACTCAGTCAGGACAATAAAAAAACTTATGACTGCAATTTCAGCCGTGCGGATATTTCCGAGACAGCTTCAATGCTCGGCGAAACAATGAGGTCATTGTATTATCTCTATGATTTCGACAACAGTCTGGGCTGGCAGGATATTCTTTCCGATTACTGCAACGAAAATGACCTTCTTGACTATTATGACTGCTTTGCCGTCAATTCCGAATTTTATCCCTATGCGGACGTATATTCCTATCCGCAGATAGTATTGGGACAGCTTTTGCAGTCGGAATATAAAAATTTTGTCTATGCCAATTATTTGAAAGTTCCCGATAATTCAAATATGAAAGAAGTAAAGAACGAATATTACGATATAATTGACTATTCGCTGAAATATGCCGAAACGGCTCAGGAAAAAATTAAAGTTCTCGAAGAAATAAGAGAAAAAATGGCTCATGATGTTAAGTATTCCCTTGACGCAGGGCGCACTCCTTCAAACCGAGATTTCGTCAATTATTTTCTTCTCGAAAATAAAAAAGGCTACTGCACCCATTACGCAACTTCGGGAGTTATTCTCGCAAGAATGGCAGGAATCCCCGCAAGATATGCTTCGGGATATATAATAGTCGGAGAGGATTTCAATGACGACAGCAGGAACGGTGACGGTTCGTATACCATTGAACTCAAAGATAACCGAAGTCATGCATGGGCTGAAATATATCTTGACGGTTACGGCTGGCTTCCCTTTGAGTTTACCGCAGGATATTCAAATCAGAAAATAGATACTTCCCCCGAAACGACTACCGCTGTACCGCAGGAAACTACCGAATCGGTCACGACTGCCGCAGAGGAGAAACCCGAAAAGAAATCTGAAACCCCTGCAACCACTACCCAAAAGCATGAGCAGAATATTCCGCAGACTACTACCAAAGCCGTTCAGAATCAGACGGAAGTTACTGATTCAAATGAAGAAAATAATAAGCCCATGGAAATTAAGCCCCTCCCCGAATCCGCAAAGAATATAATTTCCGTGACGGTTATAATTATCCTTGCGGTAATCCTCGTATGGATAAGGAGAAATCTTATGATTCAGCTCAGGGAAAGACATTTCACGGAGGGCAAAAATTCCGCAAGAATGGCTTATATGTATGAATATGCCGAAAAACTTATCAAAGAACTCGGAATATCAAGGGAGAATATGCAGTATATTGAATATGCGGGAATTACGGAAGAAAAACTCGGCGGAGAATATTTTGAAAAGGGCAGATTTGAGAAATTCGTAAATTCGGCACTTCATTCGCAGTTCAGTCCGCATGACCCGACAGATGAGGAATTGCAGGAACAGCTTGAATTTATCGGGATTCTGACGGCTAATATATCCGAAAAGTTATCTGAAAAAGATAAGCTGATACTTAAATATGTAAAAGCATTAATATAAGGAGGTTTCTATGTTAAGCATAAACAAAGACAAACTCACAAAGGCAATAATAATGATAGCCTCGGGACTGCTTATAGCTTTCTTTCCGGGAGTGATAAACAAGCTTTTCTATATAACGGGAGTGCTTGTAATAGCAGTAAGCGTTATAACCCTTGCCATAAAACTCATAACGGGAAACGGAATACTTTCATCTGTAAATAATATAGTCGGAATAATCGCAGGTGCTTTGATAATATGGTTTCCCTCACTGATAACTGTCGGTATACCGCTTATCGCAGGAATAATGATAGGCTTTTCGGGAATAGACAGAATATTCAGGTCAATAGAAAACGGTCTTGACAAGAAAAGTCTGATAATGGGAATAATATGCGTCATAGCAGGCGGAATACTTGTCTTTTATAATAATGACGTTTCAAATACCATGAGAATAATAATCGGTCTTGTCCTTGTCGGAATGGGAGTATTCAATCTTTTCATAAA
>JAFYFU010000013.1 GCA_017543595.1 Ruminococcus sp.
ATTAAAAATGAAAATCTCTACAAAAGGAAGATATGCCCTCAGAATGATTATTGACCTTTCAATGAATCAGGAAAACGGCTATGTTTCGCTTAAAGAAATCGCTGAAAGACAGAATATCTCAAAGAAATATCTTGAACAGATAGTTCCAATGCTCAATAAAAGCGGTATTCTCAAAACAAACAGAGGAAATCACGGCGGATATATGCTCAACCGCAACCCGTCTGAACTCACTGTAAGCGATGTACTCACCGCAACAGAAGGAAGCCTTGCGCCCGTTTCATGCCTCGAATATGAAGTGAACGACTGCCCAAGAAAAGAAAGCTGCAATACACTTTATATCTGGGAGGGACTTTTTAAGACTATTACCGACTACCTCAGCGGAATCACAATTCAGGATATAATTGACAAATGTTCTGACGCTGATTACTACTGCATATAAAAAAGCCGCATAATGCGGCTTTTTTTAATTATTCAAACATGGGAGTTGAAAGATATCTTTCGCCTGTATCGGGGAGAAGTGCAACTATTGTCTTGCCTTTGTTTTCGGGACGCTTTGCAAGCTGTAAAGCTGCCCAAAGTGCTGCGCCTGATGATATTCCGACAAGTATTCCTTCGGTTCTTGCGATAAATCTGCCTGTATTGAATGCGTCCTCGTTCTCAACGGTGATTATCTCGTCATATATTTTTGTATTGAGAGTATCGGGAACAAAGCCTGCGCCTATACCCTGAATCTTGTGCGCTCCTGCCTTGCCCTCTGAAAGTACGGGAGAACTTGCGGGTTCTACGGCAACTATCTTTACATCGGGATTTTTTGATTTAAGGTATGCGCCGACACCGCTGAGAGTTCCGCCTGTGCCTACACCTGCAACGAAAATATCAACTTTTCCGTCTGTATCGTCCCAAATTTCAACGCCTGTGGTTTTCTCATGGATAGCGGGGTTTGCGGGGTTTGTGAACTGTGACGGAATAAAGCTGTTGGGAATTTCTGCGGAAAGTTCCTCAGCCTTTGCGATTGCGCCTTTCATACCCTTTGCGCCCTCTGTGAGAACGAGTTCTGCACCGTAGGCTTTCATAAGGTTTCTGCGCTCAATACTCATAGTTTCGGGCATTGTAATGATAAGCCTGTAACCTCTTGATGCTGCGACAGATGCAAGACCTATACCCGTATTTCCGCTGGTAGGCTCAATAATAACGCTTCCCTCTTTGAGAAGTCCCTTTGCCTCGGCATCGTCAATCATAGCCTTTGCGATTCTGTCCTTTACGCTTCCTGCGGGGTTGAAATATTCAAGTTTTGCGAGTATTTTCGCCCCCGTACCTTCTGCATTTTCTATATTTGCGAGTTCAAGCAAGGGCGTACCGCCGATAAGGTCTGTAATCTTTTTGTAGATAGCCATAAATATTAACTCCTTTATATCAACTATTTTACCTATATGTTTGGTATGAATATAGTATATCACAATATTTTACATTTGTCAAGGGCTTTTTAAAAAAAAATTCCCTGTTCCGAAAAACAGGGAATTGATTATTCATGCAGTAACTATACTGTCTGCGTTGTGGAGTTTGAGTTTTTCAACAGCCTGCTCCCTCATTTTATATTTGAGGATTTTTCCTGCCGCATTCATCGGGAATCCGTCAACGAAATCAACGTATTTCGGGCATTTATGCTTTGCCATTTTTTCGAGGCAGAAATCTTTTATTTCTTTTTCGGTAGCGGTTTCGCCGTCTTGGAGAATTATGCAAGCCATAACTTCCTAGCCGTA
>JAFYFU010000004.1 GCA_017543595.1 Ruminococcus sp.
AGTATCACCGCTTAATGTATACGCAGACACGCTTCCGTTGATATCACAGCCGTTCTTATCTCATGTAAATTCCGCAGGCGAGCCGTTCACGGTAAAAGTACCCGTACCGTCCTCACGAAGTTCAATGGTGGATTTTTTCCCTGATATATCTTCTGCCGAGCCGTCTTTTTCATAGGCTGTAAGTTCATATTTCCCCGCAGCGGAAGTATCGGCATTGTCTAAAAGTTCCACAGCACCGCCTTTGCTGTTCTGCGAAACGTCCGTACTGCTTTCCTTTTCCGAACCGCAGGCTGCTGTAATACCAATGGTCAAAGCCAATAAAGCGGAAATCATTATTTCCTTTTTCATATCAATTCCCCTTTTTAGTTCGTTAATTAACTTTTCATTGTTTAATTTGACAATATCGGTTTGTATTATTATAACAAAAATTATTCAATTTGTCAAGGCTGATTTATCTCTAAAAAAACAAGCCGCACAGATATAACCAGCCACCTTCCAATGATTTTTTCAAAAAGGAGTACAAATTTTTCATAATTTCTGCAAATGGCACAGAAAGCAGTTAATTTTCTGACATCAGTTGACGATAGCCAATGCACTGACAATATCATCATAGATACTTATGCCATCAGCAACTGAAATCAATAATGAATCGTTGTTGTTTGTTTTGAATCAGAATTGACAGATTTTAAAAAAAGTGTTATAATGTTCTTGATATGAAGCTCGATTAAATCATAATTTTACCCCAATTAAGATGCTTACAGTGCGTACTATGGTTTTGATGTTAATTTATTTACGATTTATAAATGGAGGTTTTTATGATAGCAAAAAAATTTATTTCATTTCTGACAGCCTTGTGTTTTTGTTTCAGCATTTTCGCTGTAAACTTACATGGCTTTTATCTGTCGGACAATTATGAAAGCTTTTTATCGTATGCCGATGAGCAGAATGATACAGACTGGCGTAAATTGTATGGGGAAATCCTTGAAAAAGCCATAAATTCGGAAAATTATTCGGCAAAGGATTCAATGTTCGACTTGTTTGATATAAACGATGACAATATTCCTGAGCTGTTTATTTCAAATAATACTTCCAAAGATACAGGCTGTGATATTTACACTGTTTTTAACGGCAATGCTGTTTGTCTTGGAAACAGGGGATATTACGGAAAATTAAGATTTAATAATATTAAGGGTGTACTTTTGAGTGATTCTTCACTGAACGGATTGGAAACATATACATTTACAAAACTTGAAAACGAAAATCTCAATGATGTTCTTGTTGCTTCTGATAATGTCTATACGTTTAGTAATATTTCATCATTGAATCCCGAACAGGTTGAATTTACAATAAACGGTGAAAAAACAACATATGAGAATTACGCTTCTGCTCTGGGTGAATATGATATAAAAAATAATAAGTATAATTGGTATTATTTCAATTCATACGCAAACCATTATTACATAGAAACAGGGCGTAGATATAAACTGACAAAAGATGTGGTAAACTCTGTTTTAAATGAAAGAGGCTGGAAAAGTGCATATGCGAATATATTGAGAAATACAGATAAAAAATATTTCAGTTTATGCAATATTGATGATAATGATATACCCGAACTTGTTCTTCATTCGTCAAAGGGAATGAGTTATCACAGTGATTGCAGTATAGAAATGTACACATATCATAATAATGCAGTAACTGATTTAGGAAATTTTCACAATGACGGCTACAATTGTTTTACCTATTATACAAACCGTCAGGGCATTGTTATTGCAGGTTATATGAATAAAGGGTAAACTTCTCGGACCTGTTCTTGACGAGATAGGAGTTTCAATAAAATTTGTGGACAACCTTGAAAATGCAAATGAAGATTATCTTAAATATGTTGACTTTTCGATTACTTATCAGGCGCAGAAAGAAACAATGGAAGAAGCCCTTTTATATTTTAGATATGCTGTTATAAGGTCATGTGAAGACTTTGCAGATGATGAGGATTTATATAAAATATATAACGCTCTGGCAGTAGAATTTGACAAGGCATATGAGAAAGTTGTTTCTGATTCCGATACTTTGAAAAGATACTATGAATATGAAAAACTCATGGCAGCCCAAGAATTTTTTGATAATACAGAAAAAGTGTTTGGAAAATTTGTTGTATCGACAGTAGTTTCAGCAATTTGTCCATATGTGGGTGCTGCATGGGGAATTGCAGATGTTGGTTCTTCCGTAATTCAGTTTGTATGGGAAAAAATGGGCATAGACGACATGGCGGAATTTAGGGATATATGCCTTAATCTTATATTGTTCTATGATGCGGCAGGCAATGCAATGAGTAATGAATTTAAAAATAACCTTGAAGATAACAAGGATATTGCATCATTGTGTGTTTTTGAAACAGGAATGGAAATGTACAATAAAATACATTCACTTACAGTTCAGTGTCTTAAAAAATATACTTTATCTATGGCGGCTTACGCTCAAAATACGTATACATCAATCGAAGGAAATTTCTTTGTTAAATATCTTGAAGGCAATTTTTCTTTAATTTCTTCCGGTTTGAATTACATGGTTCTCAAAAGTTTTTCAAAGGATTTGGTTGATATTTGTAATTATTTGTCAATCATGGAAAAACAAACAAATGCGGTTCAGTGTTGTGATAAAATTTCCGAAAATATTATGCCTGTATCAATATTTGAAAGCGAGAAATATAATATCGCAATTGTTGCCTGCCCTGTCGATATAACAGTTTTGAACGGCACTGAAACAGCCGCAAAAATTGAAAATGACAAGCTTGTAGCGACTGACAAAACCTGCAATATAGAAATTATTTTTGAAGAAGAAAATAAGTCTGCCGCAAAAGTAATAACATATCCTGCGGATTATGAGTTGAAAATAACAGGCTGTGATACAGGCACAATGAGCATATCAAAAATAACTGTAATCAACGGTGAAATATCAGATTCATATATCGCTGAAAATATTCCCGTAGAACAGGGGTATTCATACTGTGAAACAAGAGAAAACGATGTCACAAAAATCGGAATTGATTATGACAGTGATGAGAATTACGATGAATATATTGATTTGCAGACAGAAGAATATACACTCGGCGATGTAATTGCCGACGGCAAAATTGACGCAAATGACGCTTCTGCAATTCTCAGGGAATATGCAGCAGTTTCAACCAATTTGGAATCATTGTTTAATGAAAATCAAAAAAAAGCTGCTGATGTGAATTTTGATAAAAAAACAGATGCATCAGATGCGTCTGATGTTCTGAAATACTATGTATACATATCAACTTCATCAGGCGAAATTAAAACACCCGAAGAATTTTTTTAAAAGTTAATGCAAGGTTAAGAGTTTCATATAACATACATTACATATTTTTGCATATCCGATAATAGGGCAAAAATTTTGTTAAAATATATATCCCCTTGGAATTTACACATTTTGTGTCTGTTCTAAGGGGATATTTCTCAGTCGGCTATTCAAAGAATCGGGAATTTAAATTTTGTTAATATCAGGAGTCAAGCAAAGCATCTCTAAGAAGTACAAAATCATAAACATCTATGATATCGTCAAAATTCATATCCAGTTCTTTTATTACAGACGGGCTGTAATTTTTGCTTCCAAGCAAGTAGTTTTGGAGCTGTACAAGCATTGAGACTGTCAAGTCGTTTTCCATGTTGGTTTCTTCTTCTTCGGTGGGAGTTTGTGTTTCTTCTTCCTCACTGTCCATAGCTGTTCCTATTATTATGTCATCACTTATGAGTGATTCCATATATATTTCATAATTCACATTTTCAGGTACTTCAACAGTACAGAAAGTATCGGAAGTCTCGACATAATCGAATATTCCGTCCTCGGTAACACCGTCAATATCGAAAACAGTTATTGAATATTTTTCTGCGCCTTGAACGGTATTCCATTTAAGTTCAATGTGTGTATCATCTTTGTGTATTATTTCCGGACTTATAGTTGATTTGTTGTCAGAAACAAATGTTATGCTCTGGGCATTTGAAGATGTATCAAGTTCTTTAAGCATTACTTCTCCCGAAGAAGAAACAGTTATTGCAAGGTCAGATGTGAAATTTTTTATGAATGACATTCCGTTTTCTTCATAGAGATACCAGAGAGTTTCATCGCTATTGTCCTCAAAGTCTGTCATTTTAAGTTTTCCGTCGGATATGCAAAGTTTTTTGCCGCTGCTGACGTTGTATATATTAAATGTCCAGTTGTCATAACTTATATATTTCCATACGGATTCATTTGTTATATCATCAGATGTGTATATTTCATCTGTTTTGGAATTGCAGGAGATTGCCTTTCCGTAAGCTTCCGAGCATATAGATGATGCATTTTCGATTTTTGCGGATTGTTTTATGACATTAAATTCAATGCGGTTGCTTTCGATGCTTCCCTGTTCGTTTGAGGCAATGACATATGCGGTGTAATATCCTGATTCAAGGGCAATTGTGAGTGAATATTCGTCTGTGATATAGTCCTGTACTTTGTTTCCGTTTTCATCAAGTATAACAAGAGTAAATTCATTTGCGGTATCGCTGTCAAATTCAAAAGAAATACTTTCTTCCTCGGCATAGTATTTTTTATTTATTTCAACACTTGCAGTTGAAGGAACTTCACTTCCGCCGCAGATTGTAATTCCCATACCTGCAAGAACAGCTTGCATTGCACCTCTTGACATTGCACCGAATACACCGTCGACAGCAAGTCCCTGCTGTGACTGGAACAATTTCACGGCGGCGGCTGTTTTCGGACCGTAGTGACCGTCAACATCAAGACCCGCTCCTATTGCACTGTTGAGTGCTATCTGCAACCATCTTACTCCATCGCCCTTTGAACCGTTTTTAAGGGTTGACAAAGCTATCTCATATCCGTTTTTAAGTATACTTGCAATGGATTGCTGAGGCGGTGTATAATCTGAATCTCCCATAAGTCTTGTTATCATTTCAACAGTATTCGGTCCGACTATGCCGTCAACTGCAAGACCGTGCGATGCCTGAAAGTTTTTGACTGCATTGTATGTATTTTTTCCGTATATTCCGTCAACAACAAGTCCTGCGGAAATAAGTTTGTTCATTGCCGATTGTACCCATTTTACATCTTCTCCTCTCATAAGAGAACCGCTGATATATTTGAGAAGCCTGTCAGGACTGCCATAATTTTCAGTATTTGAACTGTAACCGTCACTTTCTTCAATGCGTTTTCCTTCAAGTTCGTTTTTAAGGCTTGAAAGCGTTATAGGTCCTGCTTTTCCGTCAACATCAAGACCTCTTGACGACTGATATTCTCTTATTCTTGAAGAAGTCTCCTCACCGAGCCAGCCGTCAATCTTACAATTGAATCCAAGATTTGAAAGTGCCGACTGTAACCATTTTACATCATTTCCGTTCATCATGGGAGATTTCTTGTAAAGAGTTCTCGACGGATATGAATAGTTATCTGTTATATTTGAGGGAGCAGGAACGGGATTATGATTACCTGAATACGAAAGACCGTATTTACACCTGCCCACAAGAGTATAATCTCCGCTTTTGAACACACTTGGACTTACCCAGGCAACACCTTTTGATATCCAGCCGTTTATTGAATTACATCTTTTTGAACTGCCTGCCGAATCAAGTATGAGATATTTTCCCGAGGAACTGTCATAGTCAACTATTGCTATCCAATGTCCCGGAACACAGCCGCATATTGTTCCTCCGTTTCTTACATGGGACAAAGCCTCATCGACACTGTTCATTTCTCCTGCATAGCTAAAACCATAAGAACTGCCGTAGCTGTCACTGTATTTTCTGAAAAATCCTGTATCAACTCCCGAATTTGAATAGCGTGAACCGTGGTCGGCTGCCCAGTCTGCAACTTCTGTCGGGTCAAGAAAATTCCCTGTTTTATAGTATACAGAGTTTATAAGTGAAAATATACCGCAGGCAGAAGAACCTATTGATGTATCTCCGACACTTTTCCATTTGTGGTCATTCCAGTAGGACACTCCCGAAAGATAGTTGTCTATCTGTGACTTTGAATATGAGCCTTGCTGCCATGCTATCGGTGACGGGGCATAACATTCAAGTGCCAGTGCTTCAATCTCGCTTGTAAAAAATTCAAACAATTGCGGTGTGCTTACGGGCATACTGAACACAAATGCTGAACTGAGCAGAAATGCTCCTGCTTTTCCGGCTGATAATCTCATTAATATCACTCCTTCCGAATTATTCGTTCATAATGTACTTTTGAAGCATTACCAAATCGGCAATTTTTATATCTCCGGAAAGGTTCATGTCCAAATTGTACAAATCGGCAATTGTTTCCTCTCCAAAAAGATATTTTCTTGCAATTATCATATCAAAAACATCAATACAGCCGTCACCGTTCACGTCTCCGCAAACATTGGAAATTACCGAAGTTTCATAGATTCCGTCCTTGTCTTTGTCAGCAAGTATGTCAAGAGCCTGACCGTATTTATTTGATGTTGTTATGCAAACGCTGTCATATTCGCTTATATCTTTACTGCATACTGTCTGTCCCGAATATGTATTGTTTGCGGTTACTTTTATGGTATCACGAAGATTTCCGCAAAGAATGAATCCGTTTTCTGCCTGCTCCACGGCAATATCAGAATCCGTATATCCGTCTATGCGTATTTCGTACCACGGAAGTGAACATTGTTCATAGTTAAGTGTCAGGTCTATGCTGTAATCCGTATTGTATCCGCTGACACTTATTGTATGGTCCGGAAGAAAAGTTATTTTGTGGGCGCTGTCAGCCTTAACATCTGCAAGTTCGTCTTTGTATCTCATCTTTATGTCAAGTTTTTCGTCAATGCTTGACATTGCAGAATATCCGCTTCGGCTGTCGGTCATGAAATAGTTATATACACTGTCGCTGTCTCCCGAAGCATATCCGAAACTTGAAAATATTTCCTCATCTTCCTCCATTTCGGTGCTGTTTATTGCATAAGTATCATCGTCACCTGTTTTTCTTATACTCAACGAACGGGTGTTTACTTCTATTTCGGGATTAAATTCTTCATCTGCATATATATCGGCATTATCCTGACCGTCCTTGTTTAGACAGCCGTATCTGTTCAGAAATTCGGGGTCATTGTTTACAAGAAGTATCTTTGCATAACATTTCGGTGCAGAGGCATCATATTTGAGTTCCTTATACGGTATATACCATTCAAGCGTGTCTGTCTTGAAATACATACAGGTATCATCACTGAAACTTGTTTTTGCACAATCATAGATAAGTATTCTTGCATCATATTCGGGAGCAATGCTCCATGAACCGTATTCCACTCCGTAGGCAACGACTGAGTGAGCCCACCCTTTTTTATTATCGTCCTCCCAGCCGTAATTCAAAACAACGGGTATATTTGTTTCAGAAGTTTCCGAAGCTTTTTTAATCAGCGTATTCATGATATTTTTCATTGTTTCCTTGCGGCTGCTTGCCATTATATATTTATTTTTCTGAAATTGTGAATCCCCCGTTGCTTGAAGCAGATAATAATAGATTATAAGCGATTCAACGTCATCATCGTCAGGCTTGTTTATTTCTCTTAGTGTATGTGCATTTTCCGTATAGTCCGAAGGATTGAGATATCCGCATTTGTAAAGTACATCAAGTACGGACATTCCGTAGCAGACACCGCCGAATTTATTATACAGATTATCTTTCAGAATTTGTACGTTTTTGATGTCAACAGGCTTTAAGTTTGAATAAAGCATATCAAGATATTTGTCATTTATCTTGGGAGGGAAAAATACTTTTTTAGTATTTGCAAAACTCCATGTATCTTTATTTATATCAAAAGGGCTTCCCGTTACAGAAATATTTGTTTCAGTTGTTGTTTCAACAGGAGCAACGGCTGTGACTGCGGCAGTCGTTGTAGTAGTTGTTGTTGTGATAGTGGTGGTAGTTGTTGTTGTCGTTGTAGTTGTGGTAATAGTTGTTGTCGGAGGTGTTGTGACCGGTTCTATCAATGTGCAGTACTGCAAAGGTATCCAGCCGGCTTTATCAACCCAGTCATCATTTCTCCAACCGCCTATGCTTGGTGTGTAGCCCCAGTTTCCGCTTACTGCGGTTATATCGCAGTATGTACCGTTGGGAGATGCGGAAAGCACTGAGCCGCCGCCGGCTTCCGACCTTACTCTTACGCCGCTTGGAGTATCAACCATGTATCTGCCTGCTACATATCCGTTGTCATATGAGATATGTGCGGGTTCGGGATTGGTAACTTCTATATAGTTCATATTCACCCAGCCTGAACTAACTACCCAGTCGTCATTTCGCCAGCCGCCTATACTGCTTGTATAACCCCATTCTCCGTCTATACGTTCAACGTAAAATTCAGTGCCGTTAGGTGACGCAGATATGACACTTCCGTTTGGGTTGTCACGCACTTTCACTCCTGAGGGTGTATTGACTCTTGCCGAGCCTGTTTCATATGCACAGGCTGTAATAACCCTGTCGCATAAACACCCTGCCGAAATTGTGTTCAAAGTAAGCATTGAAACAAGCATTGAAGAAATAAACTTAAAAACGATTTTATTTTTCCGTAAATTCATTGCATATCCCCCTCTTACAAAATTCTGTTTCTCATTTCTATCATATCGAAAACATCAACAAAGCTGTCTCCGTTAATATCCGCAATATTGTATTCTTTTTCCGTAAGATTATACGAACCGAGAATATAGCTGTTAAGTATTTCTGCATCTTTGCTGTCAGCTTTTCTGTCTCCGTTTATATCGCCTTTTATTGTTTTTGGAATTACAGTCAGCTCAATTTCGGAATACTGATTGTTGAAGACAGCATATATATGAGCATTTCCTGATGAAATTCCCTTTATGATACCGTTTTCAATCTGAGCGATATTCTTGTCACTTGTTATCCATGTGATATTTTCATAATCAGTACAGTTAATTGCAACAGGCTTATACGTTTCGCCTTCTGATATTGTAAGTTCTTTTGGAAGAACAGCAAACTCACCTGCAACGATGTTCTCGGTTGTTGTAGTTTCTGTTGTAGTTTCCGCAGTAGTTGTAACAGTTGTGCTTTCAGTTGTTGTTTCGGTTGTTACTGTTTCAACAGAAGGGAGAGGTTCAACATATTCGCAGTAAATCAAAGGTATCCAGCCTGATTTTACTGTCCAATCATCATTTGTCCAGCCGCCTATTGCTTCGGTATATCCCCACTTTCCGTTTACAGCGGTTATTTCACAGCGTGTTCCGTTAGGTGAAGCAGAAAATACTGCTCCTCCACCGGGTTCAGAGCGTACTTTCACTCCTGACGGAGTGTTGACAACATAAATTCCCGTGATATATTCATCTTCAACAACAGGCTGTGGTTCGGGATTATCCGAAACAGGGTAGTCTATGTATGCAACGTCTACATCTGTGTTTCCATATATGCCGTTTACGTTTCCGAGACTTGAATACTGCCATACCCCTCCGAAATCACTCTCGTCATAATCTGTCGGGTCAACTGCAAAACTACCCGAAGGATAACGTGCAAGCCATATTTCATATCCTGCGTCTTTTATTCTTTGTGCATCAACATAGTTTCTGAACCAGTTGAGATTAGCATATACTCCGGCAACATATCCTGCATCTTTTATTACTTTCAATGCGGATAGTACATAGTCTGTAAGTGTATCTTTTCCGAGTTCCATTTGCATGGAAGCTTGTTCAAGGTCTATATATACAGGAAAATCAAAGATTTTGCCGTCAATGCTTTCAAGAAAATCATATGCATTTTTTATAAAACCTTCTTCGCTGTATGCACCGCAGAAATAATATGCTCCCACTTTCAGACCCGCATTTTTTGCATTTTCGTAATTAATATCAAAATATGTATCTTTTCTGTATTCGTCCCCATTGAGTTTTGTTGTGGTTCCGGCACGAATTATCGCAAATTTTATGTTGTCTTGTGCAACTTCATTCCAGTCAATCGACTCCTGAAAAGATGAAACATCTATCCCGTAACTGATATAATCATAAGCATATACAACAGGATTTGCATTAAATATGCAGGTTAAAGTTGTTACGGCAGAAACAATTCCTGCAATAAAATGATAATTTTTTCCTTTCACAAACATCACATCTTTCTTACCAATAACATTTTGGTTTTTCTGTATGGTTATTTCAGTAAATTATCCGATTTATAAATTATTTTTTTATTAATAATCAAAAGTCTTTAAGTATTGTTATATTTTAACATATTTTTAGTATATTGTCAATATATCTCTAAAAAATAAATTATTATACAAGATAACGATTTAATCATCAAAAAATTTACAGACAAATATTTTTTATTACAGTGTATTTACATAATAAGTTTACAAACAAAATAAAAAAGTATCCTATGAAAATATACAAAAAAACAGGCACTCAATTAAATGCCTGTTTTCATTACTTGATTAAAATTTACCCTGTTGTTTATATGCTCGGATTGTTGCCAATTTGTTGTATAATTCAGGTCTGTCTTTCAAGATGATTTCATCATGTTTCAAAACATCTGTCCAGAAATTCTTTGGTACTTCATATTGATTGAAATG
>JAFYFU010000014.1 GCA_017543595.1 Ruminococcus sp.
AATAATCAAAAAAGACCGCCTGCGCCCCGGAAAAATGCTCCTTGCGGATACAAAACAGGGCAGAATTATTCAGGACGATGAAGTCAAGAATTTCTATGCATCAAGACAGCCCTACGGCGAATGGCTTGATTCAAATTTAATACATCTCCACGATTTGCACATTCCCAACAAGGGAACTGATACATATTCAGATGAAATGCTTGCAAAACTTCAAAAAGCTTTCGGCTATTCCTATGAAGATATAATGAAAAGCATACTCCCTATGGCTGAAAAAGGTGCAGAACCCATAATTTCAATGGGAAGTGATATTCCCCTGCCGCCCCTTGACAACCAGTCCCCTCCCCTTTTCAATTATTTCAGACAGCTTTTCGCACAGGTAACAAATCCGCCTTTTGATGCTGTCCGTGAGGAAATAGTAACAGATACAAGCGTATACATCGGAAAAGACGGAAATATTCTGGAAGAACGCCCCGAAAACTGCCGTGTGCTTAAAATAGAAAATCCGATACTCACCGAAACGGATATGCTTAAAATAAAAAACATAAAGGCAAAAGGTCTTAAATCCGCAGTTATTCCGATAACATACTATATAGGCACTTCCCTTGAAAAAGCCGTTGAAAAGCTTTTCATAGACGCTGACAGGGCATACCGTGACGGTGCAAATATACTTATACTTTCCGACAAGGGAACAGACGAATTTCATTGTCCTATTCCGTCACTCCTTGCTGTTTCGGCTTTGCAGCAGCACCTTGTAAACACAAAGAAAAGAACCGCTGTTGCCATGATTCTTGAATCCGCAGAACCGAGAGAAGTTCATCATTTCGCTACACTTCTTGGTTACGGTGCTTGTGCGGTAAATCCCTATCTTGCACACGAAACTATCAGAAACCTCATAGAAAAGAATATGCTTGACAAGGATTTCTATGCGGCTGAGGACGATTACAATTCCGCAGTTCTTCACGGAATAATTAAAATCGCCTCCAAAATGGGCATTTCAACTGTCCAGTCATATCAGGGAAGTAAATTATTTGAGGCTGTCGGAATCTCCGAAAAGCTTATAAACAGGTATTTTTCGGGAACTGTAAGCCGTGTGGGCGGTATAGGTCTTGACGATATAAGCAGACGCACCGAAAAACTTCACACTTCCGCATTTGACCCCCTCGGACTTCACACGGACAATATTATCAAGAGTGCAGGCAGTCACAAACTCAGGAGCGGAAAAACTCAGCATTTGTATACTCCCGAAACAATCCACCTTTTACAGCAGGCAACTAAAACAGGCGATTATCAGACATATAAAAAATATTCCGAATGTATAAACCGTGAGGATAACGAACTCACGCTCAGAAGCCTTTTGGATTTCAAATTCAGCAAAAACGGCGGTATTTCAATTGATGAGGTTGAATCCGTTGAAAGCATATGCCAGAGATTCAAGACAGGTGCTATGTCATACGGTTCAATTTCTCAGGAAGCACATGAATGTCTTGCGGTTGCCATGAACAGCATAGGCGGAAAATCCAATTCGGGTGAGGGCGGAGAATCCCCCGAACGCCTTAAATCCGACAGATGTTCCGCAATAAAACAGGTTGCATCGGGAAGATTCGGTGTAACTTCCGAATATCTCGTTTCCGCAAAGGAAATACAGATTAAAATGGCTCAGGGTGCAAAGCCGGGTGAAGGCGGTCATCTTCCATCAGAAAAAGTTTATCCGTGGATAGCCAAAACCCGTCACTCAACCGCAGGCGTAGGACTTATATCCCCTCCTCCGCACCATGATATATATTCCATAGAAGATTTGGCACAACTTATATACGACCTTAAAAATGCCAACGACAAAGCCCGTATATCCGTAAAACTCGTGTCGGAAGCAGGTGTCGGAACTGTTGCCGCAGGTGTTGCAAAGGCAGGAGCGCAGGTTATACTCATTTCAGGATATGACGGCGGAACAGGTGCAGCTCCGAAAAGCTCCGTATATAATGCGGGACTCCCGTGGGAATTAGGTGTTGCCGAGGCACATCAAACGCTTACTTTAAATAAGCTCCGTTCAAGAGTTAGAATCGAAACTGACGGAAAACTCATGACAGGCAGAGATGTACTTGTTGCGGCTTTGCTTGGTGCGGAAGAATTTGGATTTGCAACCGCTCCGCTTATAACAATGGGCTGTGTGATGATGAGGGTCTGCAACCTTGATACTTGTCCTATGGGAATAGCTACCCAGAACCCCGAACTCAGAAAGCGTTTCGCAGGAAAACCCGAATATATCATCAATTTCATGCATTTTGTCGCTCAGGAACTCCGTGAATATATGGCAAAACTCGGAATCAGAACCGTTGATGAATTAATTGGAAGAACTGACCTGCTCCAACCCAAAAAAGGCTGTGAGAATATAGATTTCTCAAAAATACTTGCCAATACGGAAAAAGACGAAAAACAGCATTTCTGCAAGGAAGATGAGTTCGACTTTGAACTTGAAAAGACTCTTGACAAAACTGTTCTCGAAAAGAAATTCGCAAAGGCTCTTAAAAACAAGTCGAAACAGACTATAAATGTAAACGTTGTAAATACAGACCGTTCATTCGGTACGCTTTTCGGCTCTGAAATAACAAGAACTTATGGCGACAATGTTCTTGATGACGATACTTTCACAGTAAAATGTACGGGCAGCGGCGGACAGTCATTCGGTGCATTTATTCCGAAAGGTCTGACCCTCGAACTTCACGGTGACAGCAACGACTATTTCGGAAAAGGTCTTTCGGGCGGAAAATTAATACTCTCCCCCCCTGAAAATTCGGGTTTCAAAGCTGACGAAAATATAATAGTCGGAAACGTAGCCCTTTACGGTGCGACTTCGGGAAAAGCTTTCATAAACGGTATAGCAGGCGAAAGATTCTGTATCAGAAATTCGGGAGCTTATGCGGTGTGTGAGGGTGTCGGTGACCACGGCTGCGAATACATGACGGGCGGCAGAGTTGTTATCCTCGGAAAAACAGGAAAAAATTTCGCCGCAGGTATGTCGGGCGGTGTTGCCTATGTTCTCGATGAAAAACACGATTTATACATGAGACTTAACAAATCTCTTGTATCACTTGAAACTCTCTCCGAAAAAGAAGATATAGCAGAACTGAAAACTATGATTCAGGAACACGCACAGGCTACAAATTCCGAGAAAGCAAATAAGATTCTCGCCGATTTTGATAATTATATCGGCTCTTTCAAGAAAATAATCCCCCACGACTACGCAAAAATGTATAACACCGTCCGTTCGCTTACGGAAAAAGGCATGGACATCGAAAAGGCTGAGGAAGAAGCTTTCCGCCTCAACAAAAAGGAGAATTGATTTATGGGAAAACCAACAGGATTTTTAGAATATTCAAGAACCGAAAATTCAGGCACAGAACCTCTTGAAAGAATTAAAAATTTCAACGAATTTCATACTCCGCTTGATGAAGATTCAAGATGTAAGCAGGCTGCAAGGTATATGGACTGCGGAGTGCCTTTCTGTCAGAACGGAAAAATGCTCGGCGGAATGATTTCAGGCTGTCCGCTGAACAACTTAGTTCCCGAATGGAATGATTTGATTTATCACGGAAACAAGGAACAAGCCCTTGAAAGACTTCTCATGACAAACAATTTCCCCGAATTTACATCAAGGGTATGCCCTGCATTGTGTGAAAAAGCTTGTATCTGCGGAGTTTATGATTCCCCCGTAACCGTAAAGGAAAATGAAAATTTTTTAATTGAATATGGTTTTGAGGAGAAAATTATAAAGCCTCAGATTCCCGAACTCAGAAGCAGAAAACGTGTTGCGGTAATAGGCTCAGGTCCTGCGGGACTTGCCGCCGCTGACACGCTCAACAAAAGAGGTCATTTCGTAACGGTTTACGAACGTTCCGACCGTGCAGGCGGACTTCTCATGTACGGTATTCCGAACATGAAACTTGAAAAATCCGTTGTAATGCGCCGTACGGAACTCATGAAAGCCGAGGGCGTACAGTTTGAACTCAACAGCGATATAGGTCATAATGTTCCCTGTGCGGATATTTTTAAAAAATATGATGCAGTAATACTCGCCTGCGGAGCATCTCAGCCCCGTGACATAAAGGCAGACGGCAGAGATGCAAAAGGAATATATTTCGCCGTTGATTTCCTTAAAGCTACCACAAAATCCCTTATTGATTCCGAACTCAAAGACGGAAATTTCATATCCGCAAAGGATAAGAATGTAATCGTAATAGGCGGCGGAGATACGGGTAACGACTGCGTTGGAACTTCCGTCCGCCACGGCTGTAAATCGGTTGTTCAACTTGAAATGATGCCTAAACTCCCCGATGAACGTGCGGAAAACAATCCTTTTCAGCAGTATCCGAGAATCTGCAAGACAGACTACGGTCAGGAAGAAGCAATAGCTGTATTCGGTCACGACCCACGCATATATCAGACTACCGTTAAAGAATTTATAAAAGATGAAAACGGAAATTTGTCCGCTGTGAAAACAGTAAAGCTCAATTTCATGAAAGACCCCAAAACAGGCAGAAATATTCCGCAGGAAATTCCGAACAGCGAAGAAATTCTCCCTTGCGAACTCTGTCTCATAGCCGCAGGATTTACGGGCTGTCAGAACTATATAACGGAATCTTTCGGAGTTGAACTCAACGAAAGAACAAACGTTAAAACGAATAACGGCAGTCACCGAACAAATATTTCAAAAATATTCACCGCAGGCGATATGCACATAGGTCAGTCCCTTGTGGTCAGGGCTATACGTGAGGGGCGTGACGCTGCCGCAGAAGTTGACAGTTACCTTATGGGCTACACAAATATTTAAGTCAGGAGAGAACCATGATATATTCAAAAAGCGAAATATTGCAGTACGTGGACGAAAATGACGTTAAATTCGTAAAGCTTACGTTTTGTGACCTCAACGGCAAGATGAAAAATATTTCTATTCTTTCATCAGAACTTGCTGTTACTTTTGAAAGGGGCGCAAGAATAACTGCAAAAAAAATCAGAGGCTTTGAAACTGCCGAAGGAAAAGACCTTTTCCTTTTCCCCGATGCACAGACCATGACTGTTCTGCCGTGGAGACCCCAGCAGGGCAGAGTTATAAGAATGTTCTGCTATATAAAATATGCGGACGGTACGCCTTTTGAGGGCGACAGCAGGTATTTTCTGAAAAAAGCCATGAAAAAAGCCGTATCAATGGGCTATTGTTTCAGATTCGGCACAGCAAGCGAATTTACGCTGTTTAAAACCGATGAAAACGGTATGCCTACAAAAAATCCCCATGACCTCGCAGGCTACTGCGATATAGCACCCGATGACAAGGGAGAAAATATCCGCCGTGATGTTTGTCTTACCCTCGAACAAATGGGAATACACCCGCTGTCGTCAAGACATCAGAGCGGATTCGGACAGCATGAAATAGATTTCAACCCGTCATCTGCACTCAAAGCAGCCGATACTTTTTTGAGTTTCAAGTCTGCGGTAAAATCTGTTGCGGAGAATCACGGAGTCCATGCAAGCTTTATGCCGAAACCCCTCAGAAATGACTGCGGAAACGGTATGCATATAAGTTTCAATATTATCCGTGACAGCGATTTCCTTGCGGATACAAGCACAGAACCCGAAGAACTCCTCAACGCCTCAACTGCGGGAATCATGAAACATATAAAAGAATTTTCAGTCTTTACAAATTCAATAGTCAATTCATACAGCCGTCTTGCGGAATTTTCCGAGCCGAGAAACATAAAATGGTCACATCAGGAGGGTGAGCAGATTATAAGAATATGCAGTGAAAGCGTTATGCTCCGTGCAGCCGACTGCGTGTGCAATCCATATTATGCTTTCGGTCTTGTAATATATTCTGCGCTTGACGGAATAGAAAAAGGTCTTGAACTTCCGCCCGAAAACGTATCGGAGGACAAACTGCCCGAAAATCTTTCCGAAGCTGTTTCATATGCGGAAAATTCGGAATTTCTTAAAAAGTATATCCCCGAAAAAATTCTGTCATATCTTTTAAATTCAAAGCAAAGCGAATGGAGAGAATATTCATCGGCATATGACAAGGAAAATTTCGAGGAGCAGAAATATTTTTACAGTCTTTGACAGGGGGTAAAACTTGGAAAACGTTCTTATAGTTTCAAGCAGTAAAACCGCCGCACAATCCCTTGCAAGCTTTTTCAGTGATACATTCGGCTGTACTCCGAAAGCAACAGAATCGGCATATCAGGCGATTAATTTACTTGAAAAAGATTCCTCTGTTGAAATCGCAGTAATAAACTCCCCTCTTATGGACGGTTCGGGAGTTGAACTTGCAGAGCATATAGTCTCGGACACACTTGCATACTGCATACTTGTAATGAAGCGTGAAAATGCCGAAAAAATCGAAGAAAGAGCCGAGAAAAACGGCATAATCGTTGTGGGAAAACCTTTCAGCCGTGAGCTTTTTTATAAGGTTGTCAGAACAATAGATATAACTATCGGGCGGTCTTACAAGCTTTATCAGGAAACACTCCGCCTTGAAAACAAAATCAATGAAATAAAAACAATAGACAAGGCTAAATTCATGCTCATGCAGTACAAAGAAATGACCGAAGCAGAGGCGCACACTTACATTGAACAGTGTGCTATGAACAAGCGCAAAAAGAAAAATATTGTGGCACTTGAAATAATCGACAAAATAAACGAACAATATTTATAATAATAACGGGGGCAAATCAGAAATGTTTGATTCAATACACGAAGAATGTGGTGTTTTCGGAATATTTGAAAATAAAAAGGCTGATGTGGCTTTATCTGCCTATTTCGGGCTTTACGCCTTACAGCACAGAGGTCAGGAATCCTGCGGTATCGCCGTGTGCGATGACGGAATTTTCAGGCATAAAAGGTCAGACGGTCTTGTTTCGGAAGTATTCACAAAAGAGGAATTAAATAAACTCGGCACAGGAAATATTGCTGTCGGTCATGTGAGATATTCCACCACGGGCGGACATTCCCACAACAATATACAGCCCCTTGTTATCCGCCATATAAAGGGAAATATGGCTCTCGTCCACAACGGAAATCTTGTAAATGCCTCTCAGCTCAGAAATTCTTTTGAGCTTTCGGGAGCAATTTTTCACGGTACTTCCGACACTGAGGCTGTCGCCTATGAAATAGTAAAACAAAGACTGAACAGCAGTTCAACGGAAGAAGCTGTTGAAAAGGCTATGCCGAATATAAAAGGTGCATATTCATGCATACTTATGACGGCAACAAAATTAATAGCTTTCCGTGACCCCTGCGGATTTCGTCCGCTGTGCATAGGAAAGACTCCCGATAACGCATATATAGTCGCCTCTGAATCCTGTGCGCTTGAAACCTTAGGCGCAGAATTTATAAGAGATGTCCGTGCAGGGGAAATAATTGTAATAGGCAGTGACGGTCTGCGTTCAATAGATACGAAATTAAGCCAAAAGAGCAGTATATGTATTTTTGAATATATTTACTTTGCCCGTCCCGATTCCGTTATAGACGGAGTTTCGGTGCATCACGCAAGAATCAGGGCAGGAGAAATTCTCGCCGAAAAAAGCCCCGTAAATGCCGATGTTGTAATAGGTGTACCCGATTCGGGGCTTGATTCAGCAATAGGATATTCCAGAAAATCAGGGATTCCCTACGGAATGGGTTTCATAAAAAATAAATATATCGGCAGAAGTTTCATTCAGCCCCAACAGAATCAGCGTGAAAATGCCGTGAGAATAAAACTCAATGTCATAAGGGAAACAGTTAAAGACAAGCGTGTGGTGCTTATAGATGATTCAATTGTAAGGGGAACAACAAGTGCAAGAATAGTTAAAATTCTCCGTGAGGCAGGCGCAAAGGAAGTTCATGTGAGAATATCTTCTCCGCCGTTTTTACATTCCTGCTATTTTGGAACTGACATAGATTCAGAGGAGAACCTGATAGCGGGAAAATGTCATTCTGCCAAAGAAATAGCCGAATTTATCGGTGCGGATTCCCTTGAATATCTGCCTGTTGAGTGCCTCGGAGAACTTACAGAAAATAAATTCGGTTTTTGCAGCGGGTGTTTCACGGGTAATTATCCGATTGATACCAAAGGCGCAGGAGGAAAAAACAAATTCGACAAAAAAATTCACAGCAATTAAAATAAGGGGAGCTTTAAAGCTCCCCTGTTCTTATTATTAATTTATTTTACTACATATCTGTTCTTTCCCGTATGCTTTGCCTCATAAAGTGCAGTATCAACACGCAAGAGAAGTGTATCAACGGATTCATCGGGTATAGCCTGCGTAACTCCTATGCTGACAGTATTATGTCCTGCTTTTTCAAAGCAGATATCGGAAAATCCCTTACATATTTCACCTGCGGTTTTTTCAGCGGTTTCAAGTTCATACGGCAGGAAAAGCATAAATTCCTCGCCGCCCCATCTGCCTGCCGAGCCGTTTTGTTTCACGGCTATGCTTTTCAGAAGTGAAGCAAGCCCTATAATGACATTATCGCCTTCTTTATGCCCGAAAGTATCGTTTACCGATTTGAAATTGTCTATATCAAGCATAACAAGCGACATAGGCTTTCCGCTTTCGAGGCGTTCCGTTATGATTCGCTGACTTTCCGAACGGTTGAAAAGCTTTGTCATTCCGTCCCTGAGTGCAATAAATTCAAGTTCATGGAATGCGGCATTTATATAGTTTGCAAGACGGCTTATCAAAGAAACACTTCCTGCGAAATCTTCTGTATCGACTTCCATTTTTACGGGTTTGTTCATTGGTTCGCCCTCACGCATACCTGCGACAACAAGTGTCACATTATGCTGGTTTACAAAGCCGTCTGTACGCAGAAATTCCCCTGATGTATAAAATCCCGATGTGGGAGCTGCATTCTGAAACGGCATTGACTCCTTTGATATTTCGCTTATGCCCCAGAATGTTCTTCTTGCGGCGCATGAAAATATCTGAATAATTTCAGGGCAGAAATCCGCTATTTTCTGTCCTTCATGCTTTACGCTGTCAAGGATTGTCCACGGGTCGCCATATGCAAGCCTTGCGGTGACATTTTCCTCTATATCGGAAGTCATTGTGAGAGAACCGTCAGCGTTGCTTGATGAGGGCGCACGCAGCAGACTTATTCCGTTATGTTCGTAGAAGAACGGAAATTCAAGAGAATTTGTGAAGAAATGCAAGTCGTTGCCTATATTTAAATATTTATAATAGACAGAATATGCGGGTTCTCCGTCAAGTTCATAGAGGATATTTCCCTTTGCTTTTGTGACACGGAGATATTTTCCGAGAGGTTTCCAGCCCGTAATATATGTAGATGTTACATAGAAATCATTTCCGCCGACAAGCATGAACACAACGCCTCTGTCAAGCCAGCCCCCCTGTTTGGAGAATACACAGGCAGCATCGCTGTCAACCTGTCCGTTGAACGCACCGCCTCCGAATATCTGGATATCGGGAGATGATTTTCCGAGTTTTTCGCAAAATCCCGTCATGGACATTCCCCGTATAGTGGTAAGCAGTTCAACAGCTTTTATCCACGGGCGTTCACTAATTTTTAAGAGCAAATCCTCGGCGACCAAATCGGAGGTTTCTGCGGTAAGTTCATACTGGAAAAATTCTGTTTTTGTTGATGGATATTCAAAAAGCGTACATACAATGCTTACAGGAGTTCCGTCAAAAGCACCATTGATGATATTTCCGTTGGTTGAACAGCCGAAATATTCGGCTTCGGGCAGTTCCTTTTCTATCTCGCTGCATATTGCGCCGATAGTTTTTTTGTCAAGTATCTCAGTAAGTATCTGAAATACTATGTGTGAAGTCATTGCAGAACTGCTCCACATTTTTATTTTTTGCAGTTCTTTTCTGAGTAAGGCAATATTCTGGTAATTAAAATGGAATTGTTTCATATCTGAACCTCCAAGCTATATCAATATACACAATTATACCATATTTTTTTACTTAATTCAATAACAAATTATTAATTTTTTTGTTTTTTATATATAATTAAAAAATAATATATACTTAACTATAAAAAACATGACCACAGTAATAAAAACTTACTGTGGTCATTTTCTGCTCAGATAGTTTCGGTGAGAGTATCTTTACGAATTTGGAACTATATCATAATAAATTTTTGCGTTTGTGTAAATAATATGATTGTCAACATCAGAACCGACAATTCTTGTTCCTGCGGCGTTTTCTCCGTCAAAAAGTTCAACATTTATTTTTACCATATAATTTGAATAGAAACGATAAATATCAGAATTTTCGCCATATGTTGTATTTTCAAATTTGTTGTTGTCACCTGTGTAAACAGAGAAATTAATGGGAATACAGTAAATGTTGCCTGTGAAGTCGTTCCTTGTGCAATTTATACAATAGGAGAAATCCGTATCTGTTGATGTTATTTTTGTAAATTCATTATTATTTCCGATTTCTTTTTTATAGAGTTTCAAAGAATTTGGAACAAGGAACTGTTCAATCGGCAGCTTTCCCGAATCCTCGTAGTTTGCTTTTCGCCGCAGACTTACAGTGACTTTCATGCTCCTTATCTTCTCCTTTGCATCTTCGGTCAAGTTAAGAATATTATAGTCAGCTTTTGTTTTCATGTCAACAATACCTGTTTCTTCTGTATCTCGTATCGGGTCAATTGCATTGATACCAAACTGTTTATACTTGTTCTTTGCAAGTATTTTCTGCATTGTTACTTCGGGTATATTGTCGCCGGCAGGTGTTACAACAACAGTTTCCGTATCAGCCGAGTAATAGCTCAAAGTTGCCTTTTTAGTTTCTCTTCGATAATATTTTGTAACATTACCATTGGGTTCACTTCCGTTTGCAGTAGTTTTACTGTAAGCGGCTGTTATCGCCTGAGAAGAAATATTTGAAGAACCGATAATATTTGTTCCGATTTTCTGACCTTTTTCTGATGTAGGGTCACCGTTCTGCGGGAACTGTGCCTGAATACTCTCATCATCAGCGTATGTCAGCTTTACAGTAGCAGATACAGGGACTGTGGTTGTTTCACTTCCGTTTTTATATGCCTGATATGCATTGTACAAATATTGCTTTAAGTTTACATTACTTCGCAATTCCAGATAATTCGCATCAATTATCGCATTACTGCCGCTCATTTCTGAAAGTGTCTTTGCATTGATTTGAGATGAATGGATTGTATTCAGGTCATCACCGTTTACTGTATAAGCACTTACATTGACAAGAGGATTACTGCCTTCGGCAATACCTTTTTCAGATTTAAGATTAGTCTGTTCGCTGTCTGTATAGTAACTTTGATTCAGCCTTAACAAGAAGCTTTGGTAAATACTTACCGATTCATATTTGATATATGTTGATACAATATCGCCCTTTTGAGCACCTGATTTTAATCCGATGTTTGATGTTATTTCCGCACCTATCCAGTTATTGCTCTTTGCAGACATTTCCAGATTGCCTGTATTGGTAGATATGATTGTACAGGAATTTTCAAATATATCCCCTGTGAAAATATGTGTCGGAACTCTGCTGCTGGCATTTGAAGGATATTCTGTACCTCCAAAGGTCTGCGGACTGTTAAACTCCATATGATAAACAGGAGTTTCATTTGTTGGCTCAGGTGTGAAAAATGTCATATAATATTTTTCTTCAATCTGACCGTCTGTATTTGCAGCACCATCTTTATATTTGATGTACAGTTGCTTTGCTCCTGAAGTACCTGAGGTACTTGGCATATACATTGTTCCTGAATTTGTTCGGATTGTTGAATCTGATTCATTATTGGTTTCCATAAAGTATGTGCTTGTTGGAGTGCAGCCCTCAGTCTGTGTATCCAGAACATCAAAGAAATCATTAAATTTCAGCGGTGTAAATGCTGTATTGTCCGATTTTTTAAACACTCCCAGATTCAGGCAAGTAATTGCACGACTACTGTCAGATGTAATCAAGCCGGTTGTTGTTTTTTCTGCATAATAAACGGGATTGTTTCTGTTCGCATCTACAAGCACAAGTTTTGTTCCGTCCGGCAACTGATTATTTGTATGGTCAATAAATTCCAACTGCTTATCATATGCTCTGTTAATTTTTTCGCCTGCATTGATAAGGTCCATCCATTCTTCAAATGTCGGGTCATAAGTCCAGCTAAACTGCATTGTGATTGGGTTTCCGAGGTTCTCAATAAGTGTGATACGTTTAAACTCATCTAATGCAGCCTGATAAGGTAATATGCGATATGTTGTACCCGAAATAGCCGCAGATGTAAAATGGAAGTGCAGCATTTTCTTGACAAAGACAGGCACATAAAGATGATATGCAACTTTATTTGTATTGGACGGGTCATAAAACTCAACATCAATCAGTGTGAACTGCTCTTTACTCATATCACTGTTGTCGTATGCACCGCCGATTTTAAATGCCATGTTTGCACTGTCAAGTTTCAGGTTTACACCGGTCTTATTATCGGCTGAATAAATTGTTTCAAGTGTGTAACCTGCGTCAGATTGCGTGTAAGTACACGTTGCCAGCCTGACTCTGTAAACTTCTGGATTTGCCACCGCAAAATTGTAGTTTGTATTCGTCAGCATACGCAGATAAGAGTTGACCAGTTTTGTAGTATTATCGGAACTGATATCATCAATAATAAGAACCGGCATGGAATTAAACTCTGTCGGCAGACCTGTTGAACCTCTTGCCGCCTTATAAGTTAAATATTTTCGCTGTTCACTCAGAAGTTTCGGCAGCGTGATGACATTCGGTTCATCGGAAGAAAGCAAATATCCGGGTGTGTCATTGTTATTGTAAGCCTGATAGCGTTTTGGTTCGCTTGCGCCTGCCGAATCTGTGATGATTTTTGCGATAGCAAAGCCGTTATAAGCTGAATCCGAACGGCTGTTATAAATGCCGTCACCTGTCAGGAAATCGCCGCCTGCGGAGATAACACGCTTGGGATTGGTTGTAACATAGGGGGCTGAACGCACAGAATCCATAACCTGATTTTCGGCTCTTTCCAAAGTTAGTTGACAATAAGACATAAAAATGATATAATAATATTGACTATAAGGCATCTCTAAAAACCCCTGTACAAAATGAGGAAAATATGATATAATAGAAATATGAAAACAAGACAAAGAAGTTTCTTTGATGAAGAAGCAAGAATGGAATTACTGAGCAAATTAGGAGATCCGCTGGAGATATTGAA
>JAFYFU010000015.1 GCA_017543595.1 Ruminococcus sp.
AACGTGCCTTACCTGGTCTGTATCTTCTATTCGCAGAACGAATTTACCGCCCTGAGATTTTGACACAAGGTATGAATAGAGTGCTGTTCTTAAATTTCCGATATGCATGAATCCCGTAGGTGAGGGAGCAAATCTTGTTTTGATTTCTGACATATTAATCCTCCTGTATATTTTAATAGGAATTATATCTTATATTATAGCATATTTTTAATTTAATTACAAGAGTTATTTTATATAATTATGATTTTTCAAAAGGCTTGACATATTTGTTAATTTATAGTATAATAACAGTATGATTTCTGCACATAATATATATTGTTAAAAATCATGAGGAAGATTTTGACCTTGACATGAAAGTGAACGAAGCTTGCGGAGTGAACGAAATGTCAAGCCTCAAAAGGCAAAATCTGACGATTTTAAATAGGAGGGTTTTTTATGAATACGGATAAAAGAAAAGTTGTTCTCATCGGTACGGGAATGGTCGGAATGTCTTTCGCCTATGCTCTTGTAAATCAGGGCGGAATCTGTAATGAACTTGTTCTGATTGATGTAAACAAGGAAAGGGCTAACGGCGAGGCTATGGATTTAAACCACGGTCTTGCATTTGCCAAGTCAAATATGAAAATCTATGCAGGCGATTATCATGACTGCAAAGATGCCGACATAATAGTTATTGCCGCAGGAGTTGCCCAGAAAGAAGGCGAAACAAGGCTTGACCTTTTGCAGAGAAACACCGCTGTTTTCCGTTCGATAATAACTCCCGTTGTGAAATCGGGCTTTGACGGAATATTCCTTGTTGCAACAAACCCCGTTGACATCATGACAAGAGTAACATATGAAATTTCAAGGTTCGGCTCTGCGAGAGTTATCGGAACGGGTACTTCCCTTGATACTGCGAGACTGCGTTATCTTTTGGGAGATTATTTCACTGTTGACCCGAAAAATATCCATGCATATGTAATAGGCGAACACGGCGACAGCGAATTTGTACCGCTTTCGCAGGTAATGCTTGCCACCAAGCACGTTACGGAAATCCTTGAAGACAAAAAGAATGACTACTGCGTTGACGATATGCAGAAAATAGAAGAACAGGTCCGCACAGCGGCTTACAAGATAATAGAGGCTAAACGTGCGACTTATTACGGAATAGGAATGGCTATAACAAGAATAGTAAAAGCTATTCTCGGTGATGAAAACAGCGTTCTCACGGTTTCTGCAAAGCTCTGCGGAGAATATGACACAAGAAATGTATTTGTAGGTGTACCCTGTATCATAGGCAGAAACGGCGTAAAGGAAATTATAGAGCTTTCGCTTTCCGATGACGAAAAAGAAAAGTTCAGAAATTCCTGCGAAGTTCTTGAAGAAAATTTTGACGGCTTACAGCTTTAAATTTAATTCGGAATTATAGGGGGGCTTGGGCGGCTCCCCCCATTTTAAATATGTAACGCTCCCTGCGGCATCGTAAGGGAGCGTTTTTTTATTGGCTTGCGGAACTGTAAGAAAGTTCCTTGCGGAAAAGCAGAGATATGCACCAAACTGCCGATATCGCCACAAGAATATAGAGAGTACGGGCAATAAGACTGCCTGCTCCGCCGAAAAGCCATGCGATAAGGTCAAGCTGGAAAATGCCTACCAGACCCCAGTTTATTCCTCCGACAATCAGAAGAATAAGTGCAAGTTTGTCCCACATATTGAGAACACCTCTTTATTCGGGATTAATGAACGGGTATTTTAAAAAATATAAATAACCGTCTGAAAGTATTATTGCATTTTTTAAGATATTTATTCAGGAAATTTTTTATAAAATCTTGACTTTTCGGCTTTAATGTGATATAATCAATTCTATGTTGAATACATGGCGGATAAAAAGTCAAGAGATTTTTTTCACCTGCTGATTAAAAAGAAAAGGAATGATATTTTTGAAAATAAGTTTTTCAACACTTGCTTGTCCGAATTTTTCATGGACTGACATTTATTCTATGGCAAAAGACCTCGGTTTTGACGGAATAGAAATACGTGGACTCGGAAACGAAATATTTTCCGTGAAAGCACAGCCCTTTACAGAAACTCAGCTCCCTAAAACTATCGCAAAGCTAAAATCTCTCGGACTTGAAATTCCCTGCCTTACATCGGGTGCCTGCCTTAAATTCAAGGATAAGTTTGAAGAAGTAAAGAACGAAATAACCGAATATGCAAAGCTTGCAAGCAAACTCGGCACTTCATACATACGCATACTCGGCGATATCGAACCTGCCCCCACGGGAGAAGTTGACGATGAATACGTTGCTGAGTGTCTCAGGAAATTAATCCCCGTTGCGGAGGAATACAATGTTACTCTCCTCGTTGAAACAAACGGCGTATACAGCGATACCGCCCGTCTTGCAAGGCTCATCGAAAACGTAAACAGCAGAAAAGTCGCTGTACTCTGGGATATGCACCACCCGTACAGATTCAATAACGAATCCCCCGAAACAACCGTTGCAAACCTCGGCGAATATATTAAATATATTCAGGTAAAGGATTCAATCATTGACGAAAACGGAAAAGTTAAATATATGATTATGGGAAGCGGTGACATTCCCGTAAAACAGATGATTCAGGCTCTCGATACTATAAACTACACGGGATATATTTCCCTTGAATGGGTAAAACGCTGGGCTCCCGATTTGAGCGATGCAGGCATAGTTATTCCGCAGTTTGCAGAATATATGTCGCCCTACAAGAGAAAACACAAGCACCCCTTGCAGACAAATATGCGTGGTGACGGTCAGTATCCGTGGCCCAAAGAAAAAATATTGAATTATACTTTCCCCGATGTCCTCGACAGAATATGCGACCAGTTCCCGAACCAGTATGCTTTCAGGTATACGGAACTTGACTATACAAGAACATATCCCGAATTTCGTGATGATGTCGATACTTTTGCACGTTCTCTTATTGCCATGGGAGTTAAAAAGGGCGACCATGTGGCAATATGGGCTACAAACGTTCCCCAGTGGTATATAACTTTCTGGGCAACCACCAAAATCGGTGCTGTACTTGTTACCATGAATACAGAGTACAGAATACATGAGGCGGAATACCTCCTCAGACAGTCCGACACTATGACGCTTGTCATGATAGACGGAATTAAAAATATTAACTATGTGGATATAATAAAGGAACTCTGCCCCGAACTTGAAACCTGCGAGGCGGGACAGCTTAAATCCGCAAAACTTCCTTATCTGAAAAATATAATCACCTGCGATTCAAAAAACAAGGGCTGTTATACGTGGGAGGAAGCAGTTGCACTTTCAAAGAATGTTCCTTACAGCGAAGTTGAATCCCTCAGACGTACAATAAATATCAATGATGTCTGCAATATGCAGTATACATCAGGTACAACAGGATTCCCAAAAGGCGTTATGCTTACGCACTACAATGTTGTAAACAACGGAAAAGCTATCGGCGACTGCATGGATTTGTCAACAGCCGACAGAATGATGATACAAGTACCCATGTTCCATTGTTTCGGAATGGTTCTTGCCATGACCGCCTCAGCAACTCACGGCACTACAATGTCGCCTATAACGAGATTCTCACCGCGAAAAGGTCTTGCCTGCATAAATCAGGAAAAAATAACCTGTTTCCACGGTGTACCGACAATGTTTATAGCTATGCTCGGTCATAAGGATTTTGAAACTACCGATTTCTCACATATGAGAACGGGAATTATGGCAGGTTCTCCCTGTCCCATAAAGACTATGGAAGAAGTTATCGAAAAAATGCATATGAACGAAATATGTATAACTTACGGTCAGACAGAGGCATCACCCGCAACTACAATGAGTAAGACCACCGACTCCATAGAACAGAGAGTAAACACAGTCGGAGGACCTATTTTCGGTGTTGAATGTAAAATCGTTGACCCCGAAACAAATCAGGAACTTCCCGATGATACGGACGGAGAATTTGTTGCAAGAGGCTATAATATCATGAAAGGCTATTACAAAATGCCCGAAGCTACTGCCGCAGCAATAGATTCAGAAGGCTGGCTTCACACAGGCGACCTTGCAAGAAGGCGTTCTTCTGACGGATACTTCAAAATCACGGGACGAATCAAGGATATGATAATCCGTGGCGGTGAAAATATCTACCCGAAAGAAATAGAAGATTTCCTCTATACATACCCGAAAGTAAAGGACG
>JAFYFU010000016.1 GCA_017543595.1 Ruminococcus sp.
GGCAAGACGTGGGACAGAAACCGACTGTATGGGCAGAAAACGCTGTTTCAATGCGAATCACTGTTTTACACAAATCGTATACTGCGGAGAGTGCGGTGAACTATTTCGCAGACTGCACTGGAAAAACAGGGGAAAACAATCAATTGTCTGGAGATGCCTGTCACGTCTGAAAAATAAAGAAAGCTGTTCTGCGAGAACTTTGAATGAGGAAACTTTGAAATCTGCCTTTGTGGAAGCACTTAACAGCATTATTTCTGACAGTCAGGAATATTCTAAGATACTGACGGAAAACATCGCCTCTGTCCTCACGGAAACAGGAAATTCCTCTGATGACATTAGTCAGCAATTGGAAGAACTCCAGCATGAACTTCTCGAACGTGCAGGAAAGCATGAAAACTATGACGACCTTGCAGAAGAAATTTTCCGTCTGCGTGAGGAAAAAGAAAAAATGCTTACTGATGAAACAGCGAAAAAGCAGTATCTTGAAAGAATGACGGGTCTGAAAGAGTTCATTGACGGTCAGCCTGACAGCATCACAGAATTTGATGAGACGCTTGTGAGGCATCTGCTTTCCAAAGTGACCGTATTTGAGGATTCTCTGCTGTTTGAGTTCAAAAGCGGATTTACAGTAACCGTAAAAGTCTGATATTTATGAAAAAGTTCCTCTGCCGATTCAGGGCAGAGGACTTTTTTTGTTATCCAAATTACACACACAAGGGTATCTCTGACAATCAAATCGCACACTCAAAGGTACAGCGACAGTCAAATTGCACACTCAACGGTACACTGACAGTAAAATTACACACTCAACGGTAAGCCAAAAGTAAAATCACACACAAGGGTAACTGTAAAATTTCCTCAAGTGTATCTGAAATTTTCTGTTTTCATGATATGCATTTTCCGCATACAGTTTCTGATGAAAAATCAGAAAAATCATGCAAACAGGAAAGTTTGATAAACGGCTTAAAATAGCCTTTTATTCATTCTCGTTATTTTGACGTGACAGCAAAAGTACGACTTCAACGTGCCTTGTTGCGGGGAAAAAATCACAGCCGCACACTTTTTCTGCCGTATAGCCATTTTCTGAGAGAGTTTTCGCATCACGGGCTGCCGTGGACGGATTGCATGAAATCATAACAATTTTCT
The DNA here is from genome assembly GCA_017543595.1 of Ruminococcus sp. GTDB lineage: Bacteria > Bacillota > Clostridia > Oscillospirales > Ruminococcaceae > Ruminococcus. Next base: position 1,147 of record JAFYFU010000016.1, read on the forward strand.
TGGGGTTTGCGGAAATAACAGTATCTAATGTTTGCTCCGAACAGCCTTTTCTCGGCGGGTCAAGAAGAATAATATCGGGAGTACAGCCCTTTTGTCTGAGGTTTTCAAAAACTTCACCTGCATCACCGCAATAAAACTCTGCATTGTATATCTCATTGATTTTGGCGTTTCTTTTTGCGTCGTAAACTGCCTCAGGAACTATTTCAATTCCTATGACAGACAGAACTTTATCAGCCATTGAAAGTCCTATTGTGCCTGCTCCGCAATACAAATCAACGATTGTATCAGTTGGTTCGAGGTTCGCATATTCAAGGGCTTTTGCATATATTTTTTCAGCCTGAACGGTATTGACCTGATAAAAAGACGGCGGAGAAATAATTATTTCATTTCCGCACATGGTATCCGAAATTTCCTCGCAGCCATAAAGCGAAATCCACTTATCACCCAGTATTACATTGGTTTTATCGGGATTTATATTCATTATAACGCTGAATATTTCAGAAAATTTATGATGAAGAACATGGGCGAGAGGATATAACTGTCTTGAAAAATCTTTTCTTACAACAAGACACACCATTATCTGATTTGAATATGTACCTTTTCGCAGGTATATATGTCTTAAAATGCCCGTGTGAGTTTTTTCATCATAAACCGAAAGTTTCTTTTCATTGATAAAGTCAAGACAACATTTTACTATTTCGGAAAAAATCTCAGGTTGAAGGGGACAATCATCAATCGGGATAACTCTGTGACTTCTTGGGGCATAAAATCCGCAGACAGCTTTTCCGTCCTGAACTGCAAGGGGATACTGTGCTTTATTTCTGTATCTTTCGGTATTATCGGCGCATATAAAATCATCAAATTCGGGGTCAAGACCGCCTATGCGCCTGAAAGCTTCTTTTACTATATTATCCTTGACTTTACATTCAGCCTCATATGAAATATGCCTGAAAACGCAGCCGCCGCATTTTTTATATGCTTTACAGAAACGATTATCTAATCTGTCAGGGGAGGGGAGTACCAATTTATTTACTATTCCGTAGGCATAGTGGGATAATACCTTTACTATTTTCACTTCAACAACATCTCCTACGGCAGTCTGAGGCACAAAAACGGCAACATCATTTATTCGGCAGACACCGTTTCCCTCGGAGGTTATATCAATTATTTCTGCTGTAAAGACCTGATTTTTTTCAAACATTCTCTTATCTCCTAATTTAAAATCGTCAGATTTTGCCTTTTAAGGCTTGACACTTCATTCACTCCGCTTATGCTCCGTTCATTTTCATGTCAAGGGCAAAATCTTCCTCTTATTTTTGATTTGCCTGTTTATTCAGAAGTTCGGAAATTTCCTCTTTTTTCTTTATGAGATTATCAAAATTTTTAATATACTCATAAGGAAATTTATAATTATGTATTCTTGAAATTTTGCCGTCAGGGTAGACAAGCTTTGTGGAAGCTGCACAGCCTGCTCCGATTATTGTCTGTGTTTCGTCCATAATGAAAATATTGTAGTAATTTTCGTATCCCTTTTTTGAATACCCTATATTTTCGAGGTTGTCGAGAGTATTTTTCTGTCTGTAAAGATAGTAGGGGAGATAGTTGTTTTCTATGAGCCTTCCTGTACTGTAATCAACCATTTGAGATACTCTTTCGCTTTTGCTTCCTTTTTCAAAGAGTGTTGCCGAACGCTTTAAAGTAAGTGTATGAACCGTTATATTTTCGGGAGCGCAACCTATGACCGTATCAAGGGATTTGCAGAAACTCTCATAAGTTTCGCTCGGAAGTCCTGCAATAAGGTCAGTATTTATATTTTCAAATCCTATTTTTCTTGCAAGTTCAAAGGCATTAAAAAAATCTTCCGAACCGTGATTTCTTCCTATTGTTTTGAGTACATCGTCATTAAGTGTCTGAGTATTTACAGAGATTCTCTGTGCGCCCATTTCTTTTATAACTCTGAGTTTTTCTTCTGTAATTGTATCGGGTCTGCCTGCCTCAAAACTGTATTCCCTTACTTTGCTGAGGTCAAAATTTTCGGCTACGGCTTTCATTAAAGTTTCTATATCCTTTGCGGAAAGGGAAGTGGGAGTACCTCCGCCGAAATAAATCGTATCTATTTCAGTATTGTTTTCTCTTATTAAATTTCCGAGAAATTCAAGTTCAAGGCATAATTTTTCAACATATTCGGGAATTAATTTTATTGCAGTATTCATTGAATGTGAAACGAATGAACAATAACTGCATCTTGTCGGGCAGAACGGGATTGATATATACAAGCTCACGGCATTTTTGTTAATTTTCTTTAAAATAGGATACTGGTTCTTTGCGGTGAGATAAGCAATATCAAGTTTTTTATCTGATATTTCAAAATATTCCGAAAGATACTTTCTGATATCGGTTTCGGACATATCTTTTTCCATAAGTTCGGTAATTTTTTTAACAGGTCTTATTCCCGTCATAAGTCCCCACGGCGGGTTTATGCTTGTTTTTTCTCTGAGGATATGAAATATAAGTCTGCAAAGTTCATGTTCAACAATATTTTTCTCAGTATCGGGAGGAAGTACATTAACGCTTTTTGTTTTTTCTCCGTCAAGGCAGATTTCCGCAATAAGCGTAAGACCGTTATCGGGGATAACGCTTGCTATCACATAATTGTCTCCCTCTGCAAAGGAAATATCGTCATAGAAATTAAAGCGTGATGTACTGAAAAAAAGTTTAAGTGTAGCCTCTGTTTCATATTTAAAATTATTACCTATTAAAATAACAGGCATTTTTGAATCATTTTTCATCACATCACACACCTTTGCAGGAAAGGATTGTTTTTCTTTTCATAATCAAGAGTTGTGGACTGTTCATGTCCTGTGAAAACCTTTAAATCCTGTTGTATATCACAAAGTTTTTTAAGGGAAGGGAGGAGCAGGGAAGGGTCACTGCCGGGAAAATCAGTTCTTCCGACAGAACAGCAGAAAAGTGTATCTCCCGTAAAAAGCGAATCATCACACTGATAACATACACTTCCAAGAGTATGTGCAGGCGTATGAATCACTTTGAAACCATAATCCCCGTCATGTATTATTGAATTATCCCTGACAGTTATATATTCCGTCACAGGGACAAACGGCAGAAAAGACATTGTTGAATGTAGAGATTTGCCTGCGCTTGAAAGCATTGGCACATCATCGCCATGAATATAGACCTGTGCGCCCGTAGCTTTCCTCACTTCCTCAACACCGCCTATGTGGTCAAAATGCCCGTGAGTGAGCAGTATTTTTGAGAGTTTAAGTTTTTTCATTGTTATAAATTCAAGTAAAAGCCTGCTGTCGCCGCCTATATCAACGGCAACACACTGATTTTGTGCAGTTTCGGCTATGTAGCAGTTTGCACGGAGAGGTCCGAGCTGTAATGTATGAACTTTCATAAAAGCCTCCTATTTAAAGTCGTCAGATTTTGCTTTTTGAGGCTTGACATTTCATTCACTACGCTTGCGCTTCGTTCATTCTCATGTCAAGGGCAAAATCTTCCTCCTATTTAAAGTCGTCAGATTTTGCCTTTCGAGGCTTGACATTTCATTCACTACGCTTGCGCTTCGTTCATTCTCATGTCAAGGGCAAAATCTTCCTTCTGAATATAAATTTACAAATTATAAAGCGGAACAAACCTTAAATTTGTACCTGCCGTCAGTTCACGGATTTTATCCTCGTTGTCCATATGCATAAGATAGACATGAGTGCCGTTTTCAGATAATTTTTTTAATTTTGGCAGAATATCGGGCGCATACAGGTGTACACCGCTTTTTATTGATGCAATTTCCGTATAGAGAAAAGTATTTCCATCAATCAGATTTTCAAAGGGTTCAAAGATACGGGTATCTCCCGTATAAACAGTATTTTTCCCGTTCACATTGAGGTGATAGCCGAAACAGCGTCCTTTAAGCTCGTCTGAGTGTTTTGTCGGTACAGAAGAAACAAGCCATTTTTTATTTAATTTATTAGCAGATGTGATATTGAACCATTCTTCATTACAGCCCTCTATGTGCATAAGCTGATACTTCAAATCCTTTTCAACTTCATCGGACGGAGCGACAACAGTTAATTTTTTGTTTTTGGCAAACCATACATATTGCAGCATAGTACCGACACCCGAAACATGGTCACCGTGAGTATGCGTGACGAGAACATATATATCTTTGTCAAGGTTCATTTTTTTGGCTTTGTGGAAAGTTCCCGCAGGGCAGTCAATAAAAACAAGGTCATTGTCCTGAATGAAAAATGCGGAATTATTTTCATCTGCAAATGCAGAACCTCTGCCGAAAAAATACATATTTGAATCTGAAATCAACATATCAAAAGCATTTTTCAGGTGAAAACCGAGATTTTCAATTGTACTGTGAGAACCTTTGACTTCTGTTATATTTTCGGAAAGTCTTTTGCAGTTTTTGAGATTATCTGTGATAACGGAATCATTGTCACTGCACAGCACATAAGAAAGAGTATTTGTTTTGTATTCAGACATTTTTTCATATTCTTCAATAAAATTTTCGGAAAGCTCTGATTCTTGGATTACAGACGTTTTATGCGGAAAGGAGCAGGGATTTGTAAGTACGCACGGACGGTGAAATTTACGGCTTAACTTATCCGCATACCAACCGCCGAGACTTTGACCGACAAAAATAAAGTCATCTGAATCAACCATATCGGAAAGAAAAGACAGTATTTTTTCGGGACTGTCGGACATATAGTCAAGATTGGGGGATATGACGGATTCTTTTCCGAAAATATCGCATAAAGCCTTGTAATTTTTGTTATCACTTTCACCCATAAAGCCATGAATATTTAATATTCTCATAAAAACCTCCTGTTTTAAATTTTGAATGTTCACAAATGTCTTAATTTTACCTTAACATTATAGCATAGAAATAAAACAAAGTCAATCATTAGATTATGAGTTCTGATGCTCTTTCAAATAAAAAACGTGATGAATTGTCAGCATTACAGCAATTCCATTTTAGATTAATAATAACCACATTCGGAAAACCGGTGATGAACATCTTCAATAGTTACAGAAGAAAAAGTCTTGTGAATAAAGAGAGCAAGCATATTGAATTACGTGCTTTCCACTTTCATAAAAGAGACTTCATTTTTGACCACATCATTTCAATCGGATTGAAGTCGGGACTGTA
>JAFYFU010000017.1 GCA_017543595.1 Ruminococcus sp.
ATCATCGTCATGATTTTCCTGATGTTCTTCAATGATATTTTCAGTTGGCGGAGAAGTTGGTTTTTCGGGAGGAGTTTCGGTTTTTTCCTCATCGGGAGGTGGCGGAGGTTCTTCCTCGTCATGATTTTCCTGTGGTTCTTCCTGTTCTTCTTCGGGCTGAGTAATTTCCTCTGTTGGTTCTTGTGTAGTTTGTGGCTGAGTTTCCGTAACAGCTTCCGTAATTGTTTCGGTAGTTTCGGTTATGGTTGTGATAATTTCGGTTGTGGTGACGGCAGTCGTCACAGGGGCGGGTTCGCTGTTCTGCTTGTCGGGAGGAAAGTTTCCGTTAAAATTTTCTCCCATTCTGTCGAAATCCCTTTTGAAAGTAAAAGTTGAAGTTTTTTCGTCATATTCAACGCCTGCGGCAATTTTTTCGAGGACATTTTTTGACTGTCTTTCCGTCAGGTAGTCCATTATTAAATTTATAGAGCCGAGGACGGCAATAAATATGGCGAGCAGTATGCTTACAATTATTCCGAAAAATTTAAGCTGTACTTTTTTAAACAAGAATAGCCCCCCTAATTATTCTAACGAGTAGCCTATGCCTCTTGCGGTTTTGATTTGTACGGGTGCGGAAATAACCGATATTTTTTTCCTCAGAAAAGATATGTAGACTTCTATGTTATTATATTCCGCATTGCTTTCATAGCCCCATATTTTTTCTATTATGCGTTCTTTCGGGAGAATCTGTTTCGGGTTGGCAATTAAAAGCTCCATAATCTGATATTCTTTAAGACTTAATTTTATATCGTTTCCGTTGTATATTATGGAACATTTGCTTTTGTTCAATTCAAGACCGTTGAAAGACATTTTATTGTCGTCAATAACTTCGCCCCTTCTTCTGGTAAGCGCACGGACTCTTGCAAGTAATTCTCCCGTTACAAAAGGCTTTGTAAGATAATCGTCCGCACCGCAGTCAAGACCGTTAATTTTATCCTCTACTTCGCTTCTTGCGGTGAGGAGCAAGACAGGCGTGTTAATTTTTTCTTTTCTCAGATTTTTAAGTATCTCAATACCGCTCATGTGCGGGAGCATTATATCAAGGATAATTCCGTCATAGACACCTGTAAGGGCATTGTCAAGCCCGTCAATCCCGTCATAGACCGTATCAACAGAATACATATTTCTTTTGAGAATTTCGGAGAGAGCGTCCGCAAGCTGAACCTCATCTTCAACAACAAGTATTTTCATATAAATTTTCCCCTTTCGGATTTTTCATTTAAATGGGCATACCTGCCCACTGTAATTATATTATAACATAAATTCTTTAAATAAACTTAAAAATTTCTTTAATATAAAAATATTTATGGTAAAAAATTAATGCTGTTTTTTGTGCATATTTACAGTTTTGACAGTTTTTCACAAAGTTATATTGACTGTATGAAATGTTTGTGATAGAATTATTAAGAGGAAAATTTGCGCCTTGCCGTATGAACGAACGTAATATAATGAAGTGAGTGAATAGGCAAGCCCCAAAGCGCAAATTTGACGATTTTAAATAAATTTTAAATAAAAGTGAATAAAACGTCAATAAAGATTTGACGACTTTAAATAGGAGGTTTAATATGCAGTCTACTCAGGAACGAAGAAAAGCCAAAATGGCAATAGCTTTTCTGCCGTCCGTTTCTGCCGAACTGAAAAAATATGACGAGCTGTATCAGGTTTACTGTCAGGAAGGCTATACAAAACAGCTCTGCGAGGAATATGCGGACGCTTTTATAAATGAAGTGAAAAAACCCGCAAATGATGATATTTTGCAGACAGCAAGGCTTTATGATATGATACACGATAACGACAATGCAGAGTTCTATCTCGATATGCTCAGTGACCGCAAACTCAGTGGTGACGAAAAATACGACTACTGCATACAAATGCTCAAAACAAGGAGCAAGCTCAACCACTGGCGTGACGCAGAAGATTTCAGAACGGAAAATATTAACTTTATGCAGAATTACGCCGTGAAATCAACTCCGCAGAAAAAAGCCGATTTATATATCGCTCTTGCGCTTGCCGACTGTTCCGCAGCTTATTCGTATAACGGAGATTCCGAAACAAAACAGAAAAAATTCAACATGGCTTTCGGTATGCTTATGAAAAACAGCTATAAACCGCAGGGAAAACATGACCTTAAACTCCTTGAAATTCTTATTACGGGAGTTTATATCTGCGCCTGTTCCGAGGACGTTTCCGAAATAGAAAACGCTGTCAGAAATGCCAAAAGTTACCTCAAAATCATAGGGGACTTTGAATTTGACTGGTGCAGGGACTACTACGAAAAAAGAATCACGGACGCTGCAAATAAGATATTATAAAGCAGAACACCGCAGAATAATCTGCGGTGCTTTTTTGTCAGAGAGTTTTGGCTTGCTCTTTTTTTCTGTAATATTCAGATTTGTCTCTGTCACATGAAGCCTTTGCATCAACGAAAACACTTCTGTAACCGTAATGCTTTTCTCTTGCATAAGTAGCATAGCCCTTTGCAACAGAAAGCTTATTTTCTAAAATCTGATTTGAATTGTATTCTTTTAATTCGCTGTCGAATTTTACGAAATATTCTTCCATGTCAAGTCTTGCCTTTTTGTCCATAAGGGCTATAAATTCATCGCCCGTAACGTGATAGACATTATTCTCGCCGAAAACCTTTTTGAGAACCTTTGCACACTCAAACATGAGCTTTTCGCCTGCCTCATAGCCGTTTGCGGTATAGATTTTTTTAAGTTCGTTGATATCAAAGAATCCGATTGAAAATGCAGCAACTTTGTTGTTTATATTATCGTCAAATTCCTTGATTTTTCTCTTGTAAGCGGCTTTGTTGAGGGTTCGTGTTGCATCGTCAATATATACTTCCTTGTCGATATATTCAAGGTATTTTGTAAGTTTTTCGTGGAGATTTTCAATATTTCTTCCTATTTCGGAACATTCCTCACAGTCTGAAAATCTTGTGTCTTCGCCGTCTGCGAGGGTTTTAAGGAGGGAGTTTTCGCTTTCGGGGAGCATATCAAGCTTTTTAACGGAAGTTTCAAGAATCATGTTGTCAAGCTGCTGAACCTCAAAGTTAAGGTTTTCGATACTGCTCATTATTTTCATGAAATTCTTTCTGTTTTTCGACATGATAACCGACGCAAGAACAACACCGACAGAAAATGCAACCATTGTGAGGATAACCGCAACCATTCTGTGCGAATTGAGTATTCCGTCATACCAGTCCGCATCAAAGTCAACTCCGACAATTCCCGCAACATTTCCGTTTGAATCAAATACGGGGCTGTATGCTGAATAGAATCTTCCCCATTCATCGGAAGTTGCTTTTTTGTCAAAATCGGGCTTGCCCTTTGAGGCATTTATAAGTGCCTTTGTTGTTTCGATAGTTTCGCCAAATTCCGCAGGGTCGTCATTAACGGCAGGGTCAATGGTATATGAAAAAGTTCCGTCACCGTCATCTTTTACGGCATATATATAGTCAAGTTCAATATTCGACTGAAAAGAGTTCAGTATATTGAAAGCCCTTTTATATTCTTCCGTGTCCTTGTCATTTTTTGTCAGTTTTCCGAGTTCGTCACCGTTAAGCTGGTATGCGGCAACGTTTGCAACGTCAAGTATACGCTTGTTTATCTGTTCACGCAGAGTTCTTTTTGACATAATCATAAGCGTAACGCCCATTAATATATTTGTTATCAATAACAATGCGAGTGCCAGAATAAAATTTCTCTTGCTTGTTTTAATTCTTCTGTCATTTTTACTCATATTTTTCTCCTTCGTTATGTTTTTTTTGTGCAAATCATAGTTTTTATATTTATTTACTATGATAAGTTTTATTATATACTTTCTGATAAAAAAAGTCAATAGATTATGCGAATATATTTAAAAATTCTATAAAATGATTAAATTCAACATATATTTTTTGTATAAACGACAAAAAGCCCCCGCAGTTGTGCCTGCGAGGGCTTTTATTATTTAAATGAACACACTTCGGATAAAATCCGAATATTAATTACTTGTTCTGACTGATAGCAGCCTGTGCAGCAGCAAGACGTGCAATCGGTACACGGAAAGGTGAACAAGATACATAGTCGAGACCAATCTTGTTGCAGAATTCAACAGATGTCGGGTCACCGCCGTGCTCACCGCAGATACCGCAGTGGAGCTTGTCGTTTGCGCCCTTACCCATTTCAACAGCCATCTTCATGAGCTTGCCAACACCAACCTGGTCAAGCTTTGCGAACGGGTCATTTTCAAATATCTTCTTCTCGTAGTATGCGCCGAGGAACTTTCCTGCGTCATCACGTGAGAAGCCGTATGTCATCTGTGTGAGGTCGTTAGTACCGAAGCAGAAGAAGTCAGCATTTGCAGCGATTTCGTCAGCTGTGAGAGCAGCTCTGGGAATCTCAATCATTGTACCAACTTCATATTCAAGCTCTGTGCCTGATGCCTTGATAGCAGCGTCAGCAGTTTCAACAACTACTTTCTTAACGAACTTAAATTCTTTAAGGTCGCCAACAAGGGGAATCATGATTTCGGGCTTAACTGTCCAGTCGGGGTGGTTCTTCTTAACGTTGAGGGCAGCCTTGATGATAGCATTTGTCTGCATCTTAGCGATTTCGGGATATGTTACAGCAAGACGGCAGCCTCTGTGACCCATCATGGGGTTAAATTCGTGGAGTGAAGCGATTATATTCTTGATTGTTTCAACCGATTTGCCCTGAGCCTCGGCAAGAGCCTTTATATCGTCCTCTTCTGTGGGAACAAATTCGTGGAGAGGCGGGTCAAGGAAACGGATTGTAACAGGGTTGCCTTCAAGAGCCTCATAGAGTGCCTCAAAGTCAGCCTGCTGCATGGGTTCGATTTTAGCGAGAGCAGCTTCTCTTTCTTCAACTGTATCTGAGCAAATCATCTCACGGAAAGCAGCGATTCTTGTGGGTTCAAAGAACATATGCTCTGTACGGCAGAGACCGATACCCTCAGCACCGAGTTCACGGGCTTTCTTAGCGTCAGCGGGTGTATCAGCGTTTGTTCTTACTTTAAGAGTTCTGTACTTGTCAGCCCAGCCCATGATTGTAGCAAATTCGCCTGTAATCTGAGCATCAACTGTGGGGATAATTCCCTCGTAGATGTTACCTGTTGTACCGTCAATTGAGATAGCGTCGCCCTCTTTGAATGTCTTTCCTGCGAGTTCAAACTTCTTGTTGGCTTCGTCCATCTTGATTTCGCCGCAGCCTGATACGCAGCACTCACCCATACCACGAGCAACAACGGCAGCGTGTGAAGTCATACCGCCACGAACTGTGAGGATACCCTCAGCAGCCTTCATACCTGTGATATCTTCGGGAGATGTTTCGAGACGAACGAGAACAACCTTTTCGCCTTTTTCTTTCCAAGCGATAGCGTCATCTGCTGTGAATACGATTTTACCGCAGGCAGCGCCGGGAGAAGCACCGAGACCCTTTCCGATAGGTGTAGCAGCTTTGAGAGCCTTTGCATCAAACTGGGGGTGGAGAAGTGTATCGAGGTTTCTGGGGTCAATCATAGCAACTGCTTCCTGCTCTGTCTTATGTCCCTCAGCAACGAGGTCACAAGCGATTTTGAGTGCAGCCTGAGCAGTTCTCTTACCGTTTCTTGTCTGGAGCATATAGAGCTTCTTGTTTTCAACAGTGAACTCCATATCCTGCATATCGTGATAGTGATTTTCGAGAGTCTTGCAAACTTCAACGAACTGAGCGTAAGCCTCGGGGAATGTGTCAGCCATCTGCTGAATGGGCATAGGAGTACGAACGCCTGCAACAACGTCTTCGCCCTGAGCGTTTGTAAGGAACTCACCCATGAGCTTCTTTTCGCCTGTTGCGGGGTCACGTGTAAATGCAACGCCTGTACCGCAGTCGTCGCCCATGTTGCCGAA
>JAFYFU010000018.1 GCA_017543595.1 Ruminococcus sp.
ACCTCTATGTAATAGAACTGCTAATGTATTACCTTGTAAAGCCTGAGTGCCGTGATGAAGCAAGATTTTTCTATATGCACAATCTTGAAAAAAACGGCGTTGTAAAAATAGACAACCTTTAAATATAAAACTTATTTAAAATGGGGGGAGCCGCCCTTTGAGGCTTGTGCTTTCGTTCACTCCGCAAAGCTCCGTTCACTCTCAGCACAAGGGGCGGCTTTGTCCCCCCAAGCCCCCCTGTATTAACCTTAAAACATATAATCCCAAATTAAATAAAACTATGATATATAATGATATTTTAAAAGAAATAATTTTAAACTGCAAAAAAGATGTTGAAAAATTCCGTTCGGGTGACAAAAAAGATTACCTCTACAAAAAAATAAAAGATAAAACATATGGCAACACGGACGGAAATTACACAAACCGCACAAGGCTCTGCTACGGGCTTATTTACAATTCTTTCGACTATGATATCGAAAATATCGTAAGGGAACTCTTTGAAACGGAGGTTGTATCCCGTGAAAAAGAATCCTTTCAGGGCATAGGCGTAAACCTTGAAATTTTAACCGTACTGCTCAAAAGATACGAAAAGCCAACCGACAGAAAGCTTTTTGAACGTGCCAAAAATGCAAATTTTGACTGTTACTGCGGATATGACGAAACTTTAAACAACTATGATACTCCCGTTGAAAAATTATCTCCGAAATTATGTATATATTCCGCAAGCGATATCGGCGACAGTGAAAGCCTTTTCAGAATGGTTGATTATTTTATCGAAAATATCAGCGACAACAAAGACGATTATGAACTGCTCGATGATTTTTCAAGGCTTACCGAAAGAATGTCCGACAGGAAAATTTCATCGGAATATCTCTATAATTACTATAAAAATTCCGATGACGAATATGAAAAATCCTCCGCCACGGGCAGATATTTAAGATACCTGATTGACGATAAACAAGCCGAAAAAGCTGAGGAAATTTTTGTTGAAAACTTTGAGCTGTTCAAAGATTTCGACAGGTATATTTATGAGTTCGGCTCTCAGATAATGCTGATAAACCCTCCGCACAAGAAAAAAATCTGGAAAATGATAAATCCCGCAATAATCAGAAGTTTTAATAATATCGCCCCAATGGACTGCCATAATATCGCCGAATGTGCCGAAATCATGGGCGAGAAAAAACTTGCAAAACAGCTTGAAAAACTGTACAATAAAAAAATGAAAGGTATCCGAAAATTCAAATAACAAAAAAATGAAAGGTATTGAAAAATTATTCAATTAGTGGTATAATAAGATTGCAGTCAGGAAAATTTTTGAGCATTAAAAGTTTAAAATCAGGAGGTAAAAATGAAAAATCAACTCTGTATCGTTCTCGATTTCGGCGGTCAGTACAATCAGCTTATTGCAAGGCGTGTCCGTGAAAACGGCGTTTACTGCGAAATAAAAAGCTATAAGACACCGATTGAGGAGATTAAAAAACTCAACCCCACGGGAATTATTTTCACGGGAGGACCTAACAGCGTATATGACGAAACTTCCCCGCACATCTCAAAGGAAATTTTTGACCTTGATATTCCGATTCTCGGCATATGCTACGGCTGTCAGCTTATGGCTTACACCCTCGGCGGAAAAGTTGAAAGCTGTACAAAAAGCGAATACGGAAAAATAGAAATATCACATTCGGGCGGTACTCTCTTTAAGGACGTTCCCGAAAAAAACATAGTCTGGATGAGCCATACGGATTTTGTAAGCCAATTGCCCGAAGGCTTCAAAGTTACCGCAAAATCCGAGGACTGCCCCTGTGCGGCTTTTGAATGTCCCGAAAAGAAATGCTATGCCGTACAGTTCCACCCCGAAGTTACACACAGCGAATACGGAAAACAGATACTTCATAATTTCCTCTATGATGCCTGCGGTTTTACGGGTGACTGGATTATGGACGATTTTATCGAAAATACCGTTGAAAAGCTCAGAAATCAGATAGGCGACAAAAAAGTTATCCTCGGACTTTCAGGCGGTGTGGATTCTTCCGTTGCGGCTGCACTTCTCTCCCGTGCAGTCGGAAAACAGCTTACCTGCGTATTTGTTGACCAAGGTCTTATGCGTAAGGACGAAGGCGATTTTGTTGAAAATACCTTCACTAAAATGTTTGACATGAACTTTGTCCGTGTAAACTGCAAAGACAAATTCCTCTCGGCATTAAAAGGCGTTACAGACCCCGAACAGAAAAGAAAAATTATCGGTACGGAATTTTACAATGTTTTCTGGGATAAAATCCGTGAACAGGGTACGGACGGATTTTTCGCTCAGGGTACTATCTACCCCGACAGAATCGAATCAGGCAGAGGAAACGAAGCAGGTCACGGCAGCACAGCCGTTATTAAAACTCATCACAATATGGTTAAAATGCCCGATGATATAAAATTTGACGGAACTATTGAACCTCTCGGAGATTTGTTCAAAGATGAAGTCCGTGCAGTCGGCGAAAAACTCGGTATTCCCCACGAACTCGTATGGAGACAGCCTTTCCCCGGTCCGGGTCTCGGTGTCCGCATAATCGGCGAAATCACAGAGGAAAAAATTAAAATCTTACAGGAGGCAGACGCCGTTTTCCGTGACGAAATCAAAAAAAGCGGTATCGAGAGCCAGCTTAAACAGTTCTTTGCGGTTCTGCCCGATGTCCGCACAGTAGGCGTTATGGGCGACCACAGAACTTATGACCATTTAATTGCAATACGTGCGGTTACGACTGATGACTTTATGACGGCAGACTGGGCGAAAATTCCCTATGATGTTCTTGCCCGTGTTTCAAACCGCCTTTGCAACGAGGTTGAACACGTAAACCGTGTAGTATATGACATAACTTCCAAACCCCCCGGAACAGTGGAATGGGAATAAATTAAATAAAACAACAAAAAGCTCCCCATGCCGGGGAGTTTTTTCATTTGTCTTTATATCTGCCGTTTTCATCAAAATTATCTTTTAATTTTATTTCAACGTAAACAGCCGAAAAAATCATCATAAATGTCTGTAATGCGAAAACAATAAATGATAAAACATCGGTCAGGAACATTGAAATAATTATTGAAACAAGTGAAGATATCCCTGTAACAATCCATATCTTACCGCAGAGATGATTTGCGAAAAGCCATGTTTCGTTACTTTTAAGGGATTTTTCCGTCCTGAATCCGATTGAGGTATCAGTATTGTCTTTTATTCCGCACATGACATATCCGCCGAGAATCAGCGAAACAGCGGTAATTATACCGACAATTGAAATAATTTCAGACATGATAAATTTATTAATTAAATGCCGACACTGTATTTTGGTTCGCAGGTGAGATTTATTCCGAGACGCTTGAAAATTCTTTCGTCAACGGCAGAGAGGATAACCGTTGAATGTACTTCACAGCCACGTAGTTTTGAAATCTGTTCCATGGCTTTTTTGGCGTTTTCGTCAGTATTTGCACAGATTGAGAGGGCGAGGAGAGTTTCATCGGTATGTATTCTGGGGTTATTGTTTCCGAGGTGGCGGACTTTCAAATCCTGAATAGGTTCAATTACATGAGGGGACATGAGGAGAATATCATCGTCAAGACCTGCGAAATATTTCAGGGCATTGAGAAGAAGTGCGGATACAGCACCGAGGAGATTTGAAGTTTTTCCCGTGAGAATTGTTCCGTCAGGGAGTTCCATAGCTGCGGCAGGTTCACCCGTAGCGGCTTCTTTTGCGAGTGCGGCGGCGATAACTTTTCTGTCATCGGAAGTTACATTTGCCTGTTTCATGAGAAGTTCAAGCTTTAAAACTTCATCTTCCGAAACAAGACCTTTTTTCCTGTCGCAGAGACCGATGTAATATCTGCGGATAATTTCGTCCTTTGCGGCACGGCTTGTTATTTCATCGTCAATTATGCAGTTTCCAGCCATATTCACGCCCATATCGGTAGGCGACTTGTAAGGCGATTCTCCGAGGATATTTTCAAACATGGCATTGAGTACGGGGAATATTTCTATGTCACGGTTATAGTTTACGGTAGTTTTTCCGTATGCTTCAAGGTGGAAGGGGTCAATCATATTGACATCGTTCAAATCTGCGGTAGCAGCCTCATATGCGATATTTACGGGGTGGCGGAGCGGAAGATTCCATATCGGGAAAGTTTCAAACTTTGCATATCCCGCATTGAGACCTCTTTTATGTTCATGGTAGAGCTGTGAAAGACAGGTAGCCATTTTTCCGCTTCCGGGTCCGGGGGCGGTAACTACCACAAGACGGCGTGAAGTTTCGATATATTCATTTTTTCCGTAGCCCTTGTCGCTTATTATGTATTTAAGGTCGGAGGGATAGCCCTTTATGCTGTAATGGTGGTATACCTTTACGCCGAGGGCTTCAAGCCTGCTCCTGAAAGCATCGGCTGTGGGCTGTTCGTCATATCTTGTGAGGACGACACTGCTCACATAAAGTCCGAAGTTTCTGAATACGTTTATGAGGCGGATAACATCAACATCATAAGTTATGCCGAGGTCGCCTCTTATTTTGTTCTTTTCTATGTCATCGGAATTTATTACTATAACAATTTCGGCAACGTCTTTAAGCTGTAAAAGCATTTGCAGTTTGCTGTCGGGCTTGAATCCTGGAAGTACCCTTGATGCATGATAGTCGTCAAAGAGTTTTCCGCCAAATTCAAGGTAGAGCTTGTCACCGAAGTGAGCGATTCTCTCACGGATATGCTCCGACTGCATTTTAAGGTATTTTTCGTTGTCAAAACCGATTTTGTTTTCCATGTCCATAAAATTTCTCCTCTCAAAAAACAATTACAAATAACATTATATAACAGATTATAAATTTTTTCAAGTGGGGCTGATATATTTTAAAAAATTTATTTTTTAATCCTGCCCTTTTTCATAAGTATAAATATCAGCAGAGCCGTTGCAAGCGATAAAATCAGGGTTGTGAAAATACTGCCCTCTATGCCGAAACTTCCGCCCGTGAGTATTACATTCTGTTTTGAATTGGTGAGCGTGAAAACAGAATTTTCAACATCTGTACCGCTTACGCTTATTCCGTAGACGTTTCCCTGAAAGAAATTCCATGTTGAATGTATCGCACAAGCCCCCCATATATCATCAAAGAGAATCATGTAAAGCCCCGCAAAAACTCCGAACAATGCTATATTGAAAAATGCAAGCAGGTTTATTCCGCCGTTTGCGGCATGGGCAAGGCTGAAAGCCACTGAACTTATGAGAATTGCAGGGACAGCGGAAATTTTTCCGCCTATGGTATTCATAAAACAGCCCCTGAAAAGAACTTCTTCCGCTGCGCCCTGAATCAGAAATCCAAAGAAAAATATTGATAACATACCGTAATTTATATTTTCCGAAAGATTTATGCTGTTTACGCCCAGCCCGACAGACAGAAACACATTCGCACTCATCATGAACATTCCGATAAAAAGTCCCGAAAAATAATGCCCGAAAGCTTTTTCTTTCCCGAATCCCATTGATTTTAAACTGCGCTTTTCAATAAGCTTGCAGAAAAGTATTGAAATCAGTATCATGAAGATATTGCATATCAGGATAGCCGCAAAATATTTTGGATTTGACATTATTTCCTTTGAGAAATTCATGGTATCTTCAACGTATTTGACGCTGAATTTTATTTTGCCCGTATAGCCTGCCTGCTGTAATTTTTCCGCAAGGCGTGGGAGCATTATTGTCGTGGGGATAACAGATTCCGCAAAGGTTGATATGAAAAACACACAGGCAAAAAGTGCAGTTATTGCAAATATGTTTTTTGGGGCTTTTGATTTAGATGATTCTTCAAACATTTTACAGTCTATTTTCATTTTTCCGAACCTTTCATTATGCTTTCCAAAAGAGTTTCATTCCATTGGAGAGAACCTCTTTTTACTATTCCGAAACTTGATTTTCCTATTGAAACACCGTTGTCCCAGACAAAGCATTTTATGCCGTTCATTTTTGCATAGGAAAGATAATATTCAAAATATGCGGCACGGGTCTCGTCATCGGCAACAGCCACACAGCCGAACTCATCAATTATTACGGGTGTACCGTTATCTATGAACTGATTTTTTAACTGAATGAATTTTGTATTCAATTCATTCTTTTCAATATCTCCGAATACGGTGCTTGAACCGTCCGCAAATTTCCAAGGTGCATAGTAATGCAGATTTAGGACTATATTTTTGCCCTTTGGGATTACAACATCATTTATTGCGGAATTTTCCGCAGACGCACCGTAAGTTGTGACAATAAGCGTGCGGACAGTATTTTTTCCGCCTGTACTTCTGACAGTATCAACAAAGTCCTGATTATATTTATTAACTATTGCTCTTTCTTCGGGAGTACCGCCTGTCCATTCGTTGTTGCTTCCGACAGTTCGTGGTTCGTTCATGCCCTCAAAAATCAGGTGGTCGCCGTAATCCGCAAAGCGTTCGGAAATCTGCTGCCATATGGCACAGAATTTTTCCCTGCATGATTCATATTCGCTCTCCTGCGGTTTGAACCATATATAGTCATCATGGTGCATATTTATGATAATATACATATTGTCGCAGTAAGCATAGTCAACTATTTCCTCAACACGGTCAAGCCATTCTTCCTGAATTACATTTCCGTCCATATGTTCTCCCCATGTCACAGGGATTCTTATAGCGTTAAAGCCTGCATTTTTAACGCTGTCGATTATTTCACGGGTAGTCTTTACATTTCCCCAGCCTGTTTCCGTGGAAAGACCTGTTTTGCCCGTGTTGTAGGATTCAAGGGAATTTCCGAGATTCCAGCCGACTTTTATATCATTTACTATCTGTTGAGAAGTCATAAAGTCTCCCTCATATTCTTCATATATTTTCTCGCTCTGAATTGTTTCGGTCTGAGAAGTATTTCCGAGGCTGTATTTTACGGTTATCGAATCAAGCGTGACATTTGGCTGACTGCTCCACCAGTAACCGAAAGTCACTGCACCGTCATCTGAGGCAAGACTTTTAGCCTCCTGCGGAACAAACCATGTCAGCGAAAGAGATGAACTGCTTGTGAAAAATGCCGTATCTGCGGACTGATAATTTCCCGCCGATGATTCATAGCCGAAAGCCCCCGTAAATTTTCCGAGAGTTCCGCCCGAACTTACATTGAAAGTTACAGCCTGCGGAACGGCATTTTCGGGGAGAAAATCCGCTGTTTTAACCTTTATGACATTATCTGCGTCCTTATAGCTTACAGTCTGTGCGATATTCTTTGTTTCAGTGCCGTCAACGGGGATATCTTTTGTGCGTGTGTAGGTACATATTACATTTTCTATTCTTATGCCTGCCGAACCGCCCCACCAGTAACCAAAGAGAATTTCTCCGCCGGAGGCGATATATTCGGCAATTTCGGCAGGAACATTCCAAGTTATTTCGCCGTAAGTGCCTTGTGTCGGTGCGGTAAAATCTTTTGACTGATACCAGCCCTCATCTGTTGCGGAGGGACATTCCCCCGAAACGGAAATTCCGCAGCCGCCTTTAAATTCCCCTATATCCGCATTGTCGGAAGAATAAATCACAAAAGTAAATGATTTTATTATATCTCCGTCCTCAATGAAATCCGAAAGAGGAAGTTTTATTGTGTTGCTCCCCTCATCTTTTGAAATGCTTTTGTTTATTGTCTGCTGAGTGCTGCACTCTGCGGAGAAAGTTTCAATAGGGCTTATGTGTTCTGTCATTTCTTCTGTTACCTCCTCCACGGGTGATATTTTTTCTGATTCTTCGTCATATTGCAGGTCAATGCCTGAAAAATTGTCTGTATAGCTGTAAGAGCTTTCATAGTCCTCATAATCCGGTTTCTCCGCTGAATTTCCGCAGGCTGTGCAGAAAACTGACAGGCTGGCGGCTAACAGGAGAACTGATTTAAATACCTTCATTTATATCCCCTCTCTGTATAAAAAGCTGATAACTGATTATATCACATTTTGACGGGTATTGCAATAATTCAAAAAAATTATTTCGTGAAAAATATATTATCTATTGCAATATATCATATTTTATGGTAAAATATAGAATTATTAAGAGAAAAAGATTTTTTACATGAAAGGAAAAATATGGACAACGATAATACGTTAAAAATTATTTTAATAATTCTGATGATGGTGCTGTCTGCAATGTTTTCGGGAACGGAAACAGCTTATTCAAGTGTAAACAAACTGAGACTTAAAAATTATGAGGCTCAGGGCAACAAAAAAGCTTCAAAGGCTTTGAAGCTTGCAAACCGCTTTGATGATGTACTCACGGCTGTCCTCATAGGAAACAATATAGTAAATATAGCATCTTCTTCTGTGAGTACGGTTCTTTTTATAAGTCTTTTCGGAAACAAGGGGGCGGGAATCTCAACAGCGGTTATAACAATTCTTGTGCTTATATTCTGCGAGGTAATGCCAAAATCATACGCAAAAAGAAATGCCGAGAAATTAGCTCTTTTTATTGCCGCACCGCTCTCTCTGCTTGTTGTAATTCTCAAACCTGCCGTATGGATTCTCAACAAATTATCATCGCTGACGGGAAGTGAAGAAAATGCACCGAGCGTTACCGAGGACGAACTCAAATATATGATTGACGAAATAGAAGAACAGGGTGTAATTGAAGAACAGGAAAGCGAACTTGTCAAGAGTGCGCTGGAATTTGATGAAATATCCGTAAACGAAATACTTATTCCGAGAGTTAAAATAGTCGGTGCAGAGATAAATTCCTCAATAGACGAAATAAAAAATATTTTCAGTACGGAGATGTATTCAAGGCTTCCCGTATACGAGAAAAGCCTTGACTACATAACAGGCATAATAACAAGCAAGGCTTTTTTTAAAATGCTTGTCGAGGGCAAAAGCAACATAAAGGAAATTATTCAGGACGTTCCACATATTCCCGACAGCAAGTTAATAAGCGAAGCCATGAAGTATATGCAGAGGTCAAAAGTCCACCTTGCCGTTGTAACAGACCAGTACGGCGGTACAAAGGGAATTATCACCCTTGAAGACATAATAGAAGAACTTGTCGGGGAAATCTATGATGAAGATGACGAAATTATCGCAAATATAGTCAAACTCTCCGAAAACAGATATGAAGTCGCAGGAGATATAAGCATAAACGAACTTGCGGAAAAATTAAATTTTGACAGCAATCTTATACATACGGATTATACATCTGTCGGCGGCTGGATAACGGACGTTATGGAGAGAATCCCGGAAGAAGGCGAAACCGCCGAAACAGGAATATTTAAACTCACGGCATCGCAGGTAAAAGACCGTACTGTTGAAAAACTTATCATAGAAATAAAAAAAGATAAAACAGATGACAGTTCCGAACAGGAATAAAAATATCCCCTTTTTCGACAGGAAAAAGGGGATTTTATTTACAAATCTTAATTTATTATTTAGAATGGGGAGAGCCGCCCTTTTAGGCTTGCGCTTTCGTTCACTCCGCTGCGCTGCGTTCACTTTCAGCGCAAGGGGCGGCTTTGTCCCCCCAAGCCCCCCTTTTTTATTCTACTCAAACTTTATTATAATTCCGAATTAAATTAAGATTTGTTTTTATTCAAAAAATCAGTCAACGGGAATAAAATTTTTGAAATTTTCCGCAAAAATCATTTTGTTTTCCTGTTCGGAAAGTCCGAGTTTCATAAAGCGTTCAAATTCTTCTTCATGGCTCCACATGGGGAAATCCGAACCGAAAAAGCATTTTTCCGCACCGTATGCGTGTATCATTTTTACTGCCGTTTCGGGCGATATGAAAGCAAGTGAACTGCTTACGTCAAACCATACGTTTTCAAGACCTCTCAGACATTCAAGGGCTTCCTGCCAGCGTTGATATCCTCCGAGATGTGCCGCCTGAATTTTCAGATTCGGGAAATTTTTGTGTATGTTTGCGATTCTCTGCGGTGCGGAATAGTCATATCTGTTGTCTCCGCAGTGTATCAGCAGCGGGAGTTTTCCTTCGATTAATTCATATATTCTGAATGCTTCGAGAGAATCCGCATTGAATTTCTGAAAATCAGGGTGAAGTTTAACGCCTTTAAGTCCGAGAGATAATATCTGTTCAACGTCACTTTCAAGGCTTTCGGAATCGGGGTGCATTGCACCAAGTCCGATAAAACATTTATGTTTTTCACATTCTCCCGCTATGAAATTATTTATTGAATTAACCTGATGAGGAGTTGTAGCCACGGAACAAACAAGATAACGGTTTACACCGATTTTGTTTCCGCTTTCTGTGAGTTTTTCGCTTATTCCGCAGCCGCTCATCGGCATATCATAAAAATGTCCTATGCTTACTGTCGCATTTTCTGCTATTTTTTCGGGGAAAATATGTGCGTGTGCATCAATTATCTCATATTTTCCGCAGATTTCTTTTTCCATTCGGAAAACCCCTTTCATATATTCATAAGTAAATTATAACCCATATGCAAGAATTTGTCAAATGAAATATACACGGAATTTCAAAAATAAAAAGCTCCCCTTTGCGGAGAGCATTTGTTTATTCATTTTCATTGAAATGCCATAGCTGTGAGGTGTCGTATCCCGAAAGTTTTTCCCATTCGTCATCACTTACCTGCACATACCAACACTGTTCTTTATAGTCATATTCAAGCCAGCCGTAGTAGCCGAAATTGCTTGAAATACCTTCAAACCAGTATTGCCATATCGGAGGGTCAACATCTTTGTTTTTAAAGAAATAACAATCCGTCTGCTTGTCGTAGTAAGATTCATATTCATCTGACCACGGAACATCACGCTCCAAAGCACTTACATAGACAGTATGTTTGTTATTTTGATTTTCGCTGTATTCAATTGTGTTATAATTACTGAGCCTTTCTTCAAGGTTCATATATGGTACAGCAAAAATAAGTATCAGTACAAAAGCAACCAGTACAATAATGCACCCTGTACCGCTTTTTCTTTTAGTGTTGGGAGCAGGAGATGTTCTCTCGTAATCTGTTTGGATTATGTCAGAACTATTCAGGACAGCGTTGCAGTTGGGGCATTTTGCAGTTGTGCTTTCCGCTGAAATTCTCGCTTCACCACCGCAGTACGGACAATGATACACATATGATGAAGGAACAGACGTTTGCTGTCTTGCATTTTCAGCGGCAGCACGACCGTAAAGCGCATTTGCGGCATTATTTCTGCTTGCCGAACTGCGGTATGACGAACTTCTTCCCGAATATCCCAATAAACCCGAAAAAATTGAAGAATGTGAAGATGAAGGTCTACGTGATGGTGACGAAGATTTTTTATAGGAACTTGAATGAGATGAACTTGGTCTTGAAGAACGTGACCTTGAAGAACTTGAAGAATGAGATGAACTCGGTCTTGAAGAACGTGACCTTGAAGAACTTGAAGAATGTGAAGAAGTTGGTTTTGTCTTTGGCGGCATAAAAATACTCCCTTGTGTTATTTTCTTATTAATTATATACTAATCCGTTCACACTGTCAAGCAAAAATCAAATTCTGAATAAAATTTTCAAAAACCCCTTGACAAGTTTTAATATATGTGTTATAATAAATGCACCTCGTTTTGGGGTGCATTTTTTTGTCCGTCAGCGAGGGAGGCAAACAACCTACCTTTGTCAAACAAAGGAAGTAATAAAATCAGGAGGTGCCGATATGAGAGTTAAAATCACTTTGGCTTGTACGGAGTGCAAGCAGAGAAACTATGTTTCCAAAAAGAACAAGAAGAACGACCCCGACAGAATCGAAATGATGAAACACTGCAAATTCTGCCGCAAGCATACTCTTCATAAGGAAACAAAATAATCGGAAGGAGCGCATCTATGGCTAAGGAAAAAGACGAGTTGAAAACTTCCGAAGAGTCCGAGAAAAAAGCCAAGAAGTCCAAAAAGGACGAAAACGCCGTTTCCGATAAGTCAGATAAAAAGGAAAACAAAAAAGATAAAAAGGATAACGGCAAAAAAGAACCCAACAAGGTGTCCAAATGGTTCAAGGACTTGAAAATCGAATTTAAAAAGGTAGTATGGCCGACAAAGCAGACAGTTGTGACAAATACTTCGGTGGTTCTCGCCGTTGTAGCAGGCTCAGCTCTGCTGGTGGGACTTCTTGACGAAGGTTTCCTCGCCCTTATGCGCCTTATCTACCGCTGAAAGGAAATCTGAGGAGGATATTATGGAAGAAGCAAAATGGTATGTTATCCACACTTACTCAGGCTATGAAAACAAAGTAGCCCAGAATATCGAAAAAGTTGTAGAAAACCGTAAGCTTCATGACCTTATCCGTGAAGTCAGAGTTCCTACACAGACAGAAGAAAGAGCTTCTGACGGAAAAAAGACTGAAACAAAAACCTATCCGACCTATGTCCTTATAAAAATGATAGTCACGGACGATTCATGGTATGTCGTAAGAAATACAAGAGGCTGTACGGGTTTCGTAGGACCTGCGTCCGAACCTACCCCCCTCTCCGATGAGGAAGTAAAAAAACTTTTCGGCATAGACGTTGCACCAACTGTCAAGGTTGATTTCAGTGTCGGCGACAAGGTTCTGATTTCAGGCAATTCAATGGACGGCTCTATCGGAGTTGTTCAAAATATCAATCTCGAAGAAAGAACAGTTGATGTGCTTGTATCAATGTTCGGCAGAGAAACACCCGCTACCCTGCCTATAAATCAGGTAAGGGCTGTGGACGAATAATACAGGTCAAAAACAGAGATTTAAAATCTCAGTGGGAGGAACAAAATAATTCTTGTTCCGCCTTTACCACATTATGGAGGTGCGAAGAATGGCACAGAAAGTAGTTGGCTACATTAAGCTTCAAATCGCAGCAGGAAAGGCTACTCCTGCTCCGCCTGTTGGTCCTGCACTCGGTCAGCACGGCGTTAATATCATGGCATTCACAAAGGAATTTAACGAGAGAACAAAGAACGACATCGGTATGATTATCCCCGTTGTTATCACTGTTTACACAGACCGTTCATTCTCTTTCATCACAAAGACCCCCCCTGCAGCAGTTCTTATCAAGAAAGCTTGCAACATCAACAGCGGTTCAGGCACACCTAACAAGACAAAGGTTGCAAATATAACCAAAGAACAGGTTCAGAAAATCGCTGAACAGAAAATGCCCGACCTCAACGCAGGTTCTCTCGAAGCTGCTATGAGCATGATAGCAGGTACAGCCCGTTCAATGGGTGTAGTTGTTGTTGACTGATTCAGTCCGCACTGAATTGTACGGATTGAAATGACGGTGGGAGGAAGATTCCGCTAAACGGGTAATTTTAACCCCGTTATTACCACTTATTTAGGAGGAAATATAATGAAACACGGCAAGAAGTATGTTGACAGCGCAAAAGCTGTTGACTATGCAAAGCTTTATGAGTCCACAGAGGCTCTTGACCTTGTGTGCAAGAACGCAAAGGCTAAATTTGATGAAACTGTTGAAGCTCATATCCGTCTGGGCGTTGATTCAAGACACGCTGACCAGCAGGTTAGAGGCGCAGTTATTCTCCCCAACGGAACAGGTAAGAGCGTAAGAGTTCTCGTATTCTGCAAGGAAGATAAGTATGAGGCTGCTAAATCCGCAGGCGCAGATTTCGTAGGCGGTATGGATATGGTTGAAAAAATCCAGAAAGAAAACTGGATGGATTTTGACGTTGTTGTTGCATCACCCGATATGATGGGTCTTGTTGGTCGTCTCGGTAAGATTCTCGGACCGAGAGGTCTTATGCCTAACCCGAAGGCAGGTACTGTAACTCCCGATGTTGCAAAGGCTGTTACAGAAGCTAAGGCAGGTAAGATTGAATACCGTCTTGACAAGACAAATATCATTCACTGTCCTATCGGAAAAGCTTCTTTCGGTGCTGCAAAGCTCGAAGAAAACTTCAATACTCTCATGGAAGCAATAGTTAAGGCTAAGCCCGCTGCTGCAAAGGGTACTTACCTCAAATCCTGCACAGTAACTTCAACTATGGGTCCCGGAGTTCCCGTTGCTACAAACAAATACGGTGTCTGATTAGTTAATAATCCGAAAGATATATAAAGAATTTAACCCCGAAATGGTTTATAAATCCATTTCGGGGCATTTTGTTTTTTAAGAATCAAAGAAACTGCGTCCGTCCTCGGTAACAAGCCTTTCAGACTTGGGATATTCAAATATCTTGGGATTATCTGCGTTTTCGGTCAGATAATCGGCAAATCTGCGGGCATACCATTTGGCAATAACAAGATTGTGCATAAGGTAATTTCCGCAGTTTACAGCGGAAGCACCGGGAACTTCTTCTGCGTCCTCAACAGAACGGAATGCATTTATAAGCAAATTACATATCTCTTTTGGTTCACGATTGCCTTTAAGAATAAGATAAAATCCTGTGAGACAGCCCATAGGACCCCAGTATATTACATAATCTTTCCAGTCGGGGTCATTTCTCAGGTATGTGGCGATAATATGTTCAAGCGAGTGCATTGCTGCCACATCAATTGCGGGTTCGGCATTGGGTCTTGTAACTCTTATATCATAAGTAGTTATCTTGTTTTCTCCGACAATATCTACTCTGCTGGTAAAAATTCCGGGAATTATTTTGGTGTGGTCAACGGAAAAGCTTGGTATCAAGTCCATGTTTGTATCTCCTCTCAGATTGCGGTTATAGGATTAATATTTAATATTATAGCATAACACCGCAATTATGTCAATAAGAAACATAATAACATTTTACTATAACCTGTTAATGCTTTCTGTTATATCTTATACGGGAATTTCTCCGTTGAGTTTTGCGATTATATTCGGAAGTTCGCCGTCAACAATGTCATTGTCAAGCTGACAAGTTCCTGCATTTGCGTGACCGCCTCCGCCGTATGAAAGACAGAGAGTTCCTATATTGAAATTTGAAACTTTGTTTATTATGGATTTTCCTATCATTACGGCTGTATTCTGTTTCTTGAATCCCCATGCAATATGAACGGAAATTTCCGTTTCGGGGTACATGGCATAAACCATAAAGCGATTGCCCGCATATATTACTTCCTCGTTTCTGAGGTCTATTACAGCGACTTTTCCGCAGATTTTGGTTATTCTTTCGAGCTGTTTCTTGAAAAGTTCCTGCTGTTCAAAATAGAGGTCAACTCTTTCTTTTACATCGGGGAGTTCGAGAACTTCATCTATTGTATGATTGACGCAGTAAGTTATAAGTTCCATCATGAGGGCATAGTTTGAGATTCTGAAATTATGGAATCTTCCGAGACCTGTTCTTGCGTCCATAAGGAAATTCATGAGAACCCAGCCTGTTGGGTTAAGTATTTCGTCCTCTGTAAAATCTGCGCTGTCGCCCTTATCAACTGCGAACATTATTTCTTCCGAAACGTTTTTGAAAGTTTCCGCACCGCCGTAATAATCATAGACAACTCTTGCGGCTGATTTTGCATCGCCGTCAATGATATATTTTCCCTCAAAATCTTCGG
Organism: Ruminococcus sp.; assembly: GCA_017543595.1. Classification (GTDB taxonomy): domain Bacteria; phylum Bacillota; class Clostridia; order Oscillospirales; family Ruminococcaceae; genus Ruminococcus. The sequence goes on from JAFYFU010000018.1 coordinate 15,444, forward strand.
GTCTGTTTCTGAGGAGTTCGCTTTCATGGTGGTCAAAAGCGAGGCTTACTCTTTTGTCAAAAGGTAAATTTGTAGTTATGTCATTGTCTGAAAGTTCAACTTTTCCGTCCTGAACGTCTTTCGGGTGTACGAATTTTATTTCTTCGATAATATTGATTTCTTTGAGGAGCATAGCGCAGACCAGCCCGTCAAAATCACTTCTTGTTACAAGTCTTTTCATTATTTGCCTCCGTAATCATAGCGGAACAAACCGCTGTATCTTATTTTGTTATTATATCACACTTTTACATCAATGTCAATAAAAGATTCACAATTTTTACAAATCTTGAAAATTATTTTGAAAAAATTGTATATTATCACGAAAAATAATATATAAAAACAAAATCATGAAATGATAATATTTAAACAGACAAAATTATGCATATAGTCTTGAAATCCGACAGAAAATGATATATAATATATATGTGGTGTTTGCCTTGGGTAACATAATTCAAATAAAAGAAAAAGAGGATATATATGTCTACACTGAAAGATACAAAGATAGGAGAAACCGTCACCGTAACAAAACTTAACGGCGAAGGTGCGTTAAGACAGCATTTTCTTGACATGGGTATAATCCCCGGAACAGATATAACAGTCGTGAAATATGCCCCTATGGGCGACCCCGTTGAACTGAGACTTCACGGCTATGAACTTACACTCCGCCTTGATGATGCCGAAAAAATAGAAGTTGCCGTTTCAGACAAATCCGAAACGGAAAACAAAAAAAGAAAATATTCAAACAAAACCGAACACCCCGGATTCGGTGAGTTCGGAAAACAACACCCAGAAAACAAGGAATCTCCCCTGCCCCCCGACAAAGTTCTGACTTTTGCACTTGTCGGAAATCAAAACAGCGGAAAAACCACGCTTTTCAACCGCCTTACGGGTTCAAATCAGCACGTTGGAAATTTCCCCGGAGTTACCGTTGACAGAAAAGACGGCGTTATAAAAGGCTATCCGAATACCCGTATAACAGACCTCCCCGGTATATATTCCATGTCGCCTTATACGGGCGAGGAAATTGTTTCCCGTAATTTCGTACTCGATGAAAAGCCCGATGCAATAATAAATATTGTCGATGTAACAAACATAGAAAGAAATTTATACCTTACAATGCAGTTGCTTGAACTCGATATACCCATTGTTATTGCAGTAAACATGATGGACGAACTGACCGCAAACGGCGGAAGCATAGATATAAACAAAATGGAACAACTCCTCGGAACACCCGTAGTCCCCATATCAGCCGCAAAAAATGAAGGCATAGAAGAACTTGTCGAACACGCTATACATATTGCATCATATCAGGAAAAACCTCTGAAACAGGATTTCTGCGAAAAATCCAAAAACGGCGGTGCGGTTCACAGATGTCTGCACGGAATAGCCCATCTTATTGAGGACCATGCCGAAATAAAAAACGTCCCTATAAGATTTGCCGCCTCGAAAATTATTGAGGGCGACAGCCTCATAATTGAAAAACTCGGTCTTGACAGAAACGAACTCGATACTATGGAACATATAGTTGCACAACTCGAAAAAGAAAGAAATCTCGACAGAAGTGCCGCTGTTGCCGATATGAGATTTTCCTATATAATGAATTTCTGTGCCGAAACTGTCAAAAAACCGCAGGAAAGCAAGGAACATATCCGCAGTAAAAAAATAGATGAAGTCCTCACGGGAAAATATACTGCTATTCCAATGTTTATACTTATAATGGCAACTGTTTTCTATCTTACATTCAATGTAATAGGTGCATGGTTTCAGGGGCTTATAGAAAAGGGCGTGGATTTCTTAACCGTAAAGACAGATACTCTTTTAACAAATTTGAATGTAAATGATACTCTGCATCAGCTTGTAATAAACGGAATATTCGCAGGTGTCGGCAGTGTTTTAAGCTTTCTGCCGATAATAGTAACTCTTTTCTTTTTTCTCTCACTTCTTGAAGACAGCGGATATATTGCCCGTGTAGCGTTTTTCATGGACAAGATTCTCCGAAAAATAGGTCTTTCGGGAAGAAGTATAGTTCCCATGCTTGTGGGATTCGGCTGTACTGTCCCCGCTGTAATGGCTACACGAACCCTGCCGAGCGAACGTGACAGAAAAATGACAATACTGCTCACGCCCTTTATGAGCTGTACCGCAAAACTTCCGATATACGCTTTCTTTATAGATGCATTTTTCCCGAAATACAAGGCTTTAATCATGGTAGGCGTGTATCTCCTCGGAATACTTGTAAGCATACTCATGGCAGTCCTGTACAAGAGCAGTTTTTTCAAAGGCGAACCCGTACCCTTTGTAATGGAATTACCCAATTACAGAATGCCTATGGCTGAAAACGTACTGCAATTGCTCTGGGAAAAAGCAAAAGATTTTCTTCAAAGAGCATTTTCGGTAATACTTGTTGCGACAATAGTTGTATGGTTTCTAACAAGCTTTGATATGCATATGAATCTCACGGAAAACAAGGAAGAAAGCATACTGGCGGGAATTGCGGGAGTTATCGCCCCTATATTCAAACCTCTGGGGCTGGGCGACTGGAAAATCTGCGTTGCGCTTGTAAGCGGATTCATGGCTAAGGAAAGCGTTGTTTCCATGCTTGAAGTCCTCTATGAAAACGGCATACAGTCAGCGGTTACAACATTGTCTGCGGCATCGCTCCTTGTATTTTCGCTGTTATATACTCCCTGTGTTGCGGCTGTTGCGGCAGTAAAACGTGAAATGGGCAAAAAATGGGCATTGACTCTGGTCGTTTGGCAGTGTGCTGTTGCGTGGATATTTGCTCTTGCAGTAAACATCATAGGAAAACTTATAGGGGGATAATATGAATACTGCGGATATTGTTATTATATTTATATTATGCGTTTCCGTAATATCAGGAATAATTTTACACAGAAAATCAAAGAAAAAAGGCGGCTGCTGCGGTGACAACTGCGGTAACTGCGTACACAACTGCAAAAACAAAAAGCCCGAATAATCGGGCTTTTTTTATTACCATACAAACGGAACAAGTCTGTATTTTACTTTTTTCTTATATTCCGCATATCCGTCAAGCTGTGATTCAAGGAATTTCTCCTCGTTTGATATCCTCATTATTATGATTGTCGGATATACAAGGAAAATTAAAATGAAAACAATGAACCTAAAACAAGCGGTATTGAAAGAAATAAAAATATTGTCGCTGTGTACATCGGGTGACGGATTATTCCATACAAGCCCGTGTCTATAACTTTTTGATTCTCCTGAACTTCAATTGTTCTTGAAAGATACGTGTTTACCCTTAAAACTTCCGCATACATGATATACGACAGGAGAAATATTACAGAAGCAACAATTATGACCCATTTCGGAAGCACAAACCATTTGAATCTGTAATCAAGACCTGCGGTTACAAATCCCGCAAGAAACATAATACCGCTTACAGCGACAACAGTTTTCTGCTGTGATTCCGTTTCTTTTGCGTTTAGTCTTTTTTCAAGGAGTTCGGGATTTTTCAGGAGCAGGACTATTCCCATTATAAACATAGGAATAAAAAGCAGTCCCATGAAAAGCCAGCCGTTCATAAATTTCAATGAACCTGCGGGAATGAATATCAGTGCCGCCAAAAGCACAAATCCTGCAAAATATTTCGTAAAAGCTTTTATAATTAAATTCTTGTTCATAATCAATAATGTACGATTCTTGCGCCGAGTTCGTTGAATATTTCAAGGAAATGGCTCTGTGTAAGAGTTCGGCTTGAACCTGTGTCGGGGTCACGGTATATTATCAAATCATCATCATATCCGCAGATTACAACAGCGTGTTCGCCTGCGGGCCAGCTTATATATTCATCGGTTTCATAGTCATACCAGTGGTCACTGTAATAGATACTTCCGTAGGGGTTTGTGGTATACCAAGCAACAACAGGCTTTCCCGAATCGAGAAGTTCAATAATTTCCTGCATGGTTGCGCCTGTTTTGGTCTTAACGCCTTTAAGGAAAGTTTCTGCTGTTTTGGCAATGGGTTCATTGAATACGCCGTATGAATACGCACTGTGGGGGTCACCTACAAATTCTTTTTCGGGATTTGCACCATACCATTTGCCGTTCAGACTATATGGCAGAGGACCTTTCGGGAGGGCTGTTACAATCTCCTCCATAGTTACATCTACCCTGTAATATTTAAGCAGCATATAAAGGGCGGCACTTTCACAGCCTGTCGGATATGTCGGGTGCTGATTGTATTCCATAACACTGAGCATTACAGAACCTCCGTCCGTGTAATCGGGCTTTTCGTAAAGCTGAATATAATCCGTGGAAACATAGCCCGTAACTCCATTATAGTAAACATAAGCCCATGAGGCGGAATATTTCGATGCCTTGAATTTTGCGCCTGCGGGAATAGTTCCCATAATTTTATAATTTGTGCCTGCGCCTTCTCTTATGTTGAGAGTTTCATAAACATCTTTTGTGGTATATGTCATCATAACGGTCGGGTCAACATCACTGTCAGACCCCTCAACATATTTTTTAATATATCTTAATGTTACATAGCCTGAAATATCCCCGTATTTAATATATGCCCAGTTTTCGTTGTACTTGACTACTTCACAGACTGCGCCCGAAGGGAGTTGTCCCACGGCTTTTGCGGAAATATCTGGTTCTTCTCTTATATTCAGGAAATAATCAACATCTTTTGTTGTATATTTTCCCGCCTCACCCGTATACCAGCCGTCAACGGGAGTTTCGGGCGGATTTTCGGGGGTTTCGGGATTATCTGTCGGGGTTTCGGGATTTTCGGGAGTCTCGGAAATTTTCTTACGTATTTCTATCATATCGAACATATCCACATATGTATCTTTATTCAAATCGGCAAGTATAAACTGTCTGTCGGTAAATTCGGATATGCCGAAAATATTTTCCTGAATAAGTTCAGCGTCATCGGAATCAACTTTTCCGTCCCCGTTTATATCGCCCATGAGAAGTCCCGAATAGTCCTCACGGCTGCCCATTTTGAGAAAATCCGAATTTACAAGCTGTACAGAATATCCGTCAGTGTCCTCAGCCGAAAGAACAAAGGTATACGCACCTCTTTCAAGTGCGGAGACTTTCAGCGCAGAATTAAGCGTTTCTGCAATGTCGAAAACTTTTGAATCCACAGCGGTTTCAACAAACTGAACAGCTTCGTCACCGTTGCGCCTGAATATCTCTGCGGAAACTTTCGCCAGCGTTTTTTCGGAACTTATTTTTCCCATAAAAATAAAACTGTTTTCCTCAGCCATGCACCACTTCGGATATGCGGAGTTTTCAAGAATGATTGCAGATGAATCATCAGCGGAAACATTCGGCAGAACAGCAAAATTCCCCAGAACAACCGCTGAAATCATCACAGTCATAAATTTTTTCATTATATCAACCTTTCATTTTAAATCTGTTAATGCTTTCCTATTGATTATAGCATAAAACTCCTGAAAAATCAATAAAAAATCTCTAAAAAATGTATTGGCGGTCAGAAAAGTTTCAACAGGTTACGAACAAAATATATGTTCGTTATAACAAAAATCCGCTGTGTTTTTTGTCTATAATGTAGAATTTTCTCAAAGATGTTGATTTTGTGATATAGGTATGATAGAATGATTATATATCGCAGAGGGGATTTTTTTAACCTGCGGTATAAATTTATAGGATTATTCCGGAAAGGCTAATTTTTATGAAGAAAACTCTTGCTGCTCTGTTTGCACTCATATGCGTGGCAGGCGGAGCAAATGCCGCTCTTGTATCA
>JAFYFU010000019.1 GCA_017543595.1 Ruminococcus sp.
CCCTTACCTGCCGTGAAACCGTGAATTATATAAACCATAATCCAAAATGCCTCCTTGGAATAGGTCGCTTTAACAGGAGCGGTCTTTATTCAACAGAAGAATTTATGAGAAAAATTTTTAGTTAATACAGGAATTAACAGGGGGCTTGGGGGGAATCAGCCGCCCCTTGCCGTATGAACGAACGCAGTTTACGAAGTGAGTGAATAGGCAAGCCCAAAAGGGCGGCTCCCCCCATTTCAAATAGGAGATAAAAATGAATAAGAAAAAATTAAAAAGTATAATTATTTCGGCTCTGCCGTTTGTTTTAGTACCGTTTATGTATTTCTTTGTGCCGTTTTACAGGAACAATATTGGAAATCATATTATGCCCTGCTATATAAGGCTTTTTCTGGGGATATACTGCATGGGCTGCGGAGGTACTCACTGCGTTTACGAACTCTCGGAGGGTCATATTTTAAAAGCCCTGAAATACAATGCTGTGCTTGTTTTTGTTATTTTGTACCTGATAATCCGCTGGATTGAAAATGTCTTTTCGGTTTTCGGAAAAAATATAAAAATTATCCCCGAAAGCCGTAAGTTTTACCTGACGGTTTCGGGGATTTCCGTGGCTTATTTTATTTTAAGAAATTTTATACCGCAGCTTGCGCCTGTATAAGATTTATATTTGTCAGCCTGTCCGAAAGCGAAAACGCACCTGCATACGCTGAGGAAGCCTGTGCTGCACTCTGGTCCATCTTGCTTATAAGGTCAGCATAAAATTCTTCAAAGTTTGCATAGTTGTTGCTCTTCCACATCTCATCATATTTGGGGTCTTCGTACTTCTTGAACTCATCGGGAACTTCGCCTGTTTCCTTGTACATCTGAACATAGTGTTCGCTGTTCTGTATAAACTTCGAGAAGTCATTAACTTCTTCCTTGTAGCTTACGCTTATAAATACAACCACAAGTATTGAAAGAATCGAAATAACCAAGCCTGCTATTGCAAGACCCTTTGCTCCTCTGTGAGTTGCAAGCGATATAATCGCAAGAATGATTGAAATGGGTGCGAAAACAACTGCACCGCAGCCGCAGCAGATAAATCCCAGAATACTGAGTACAAAGGCGGTTATCGCAAGCCCTTTCTTTTCTGAATTGTCCATAATCTTCTTCTCCTTTTTAATAACTTATTTCAATGCAGAAGCATTGACAACATGATTTTTTCTTCCCTTAAATCAAAGGAAATTGTTTTCCCACGTCCAGCTTCTTATTTCAAGTTCGTCAAGATTGTAGGGTGTCTGCTGGTATACGCAGTAGTTGAGCCAGTTTGTAAACAAAAGATTAGCAGTTCCACGCCATGAAAATACAGGCATTTTTGAAGTGTCGTCATTGGGGAAATAATTATACGGAATCTGTATATCAACTCCCTTTTTCAAATCACGGAAATATTCCGAGGCTATTGTATTTCTGTCGTATTCGGAATGACCTGTTATGAAATACTGTCTGCCGTTCTTGTTTGCGACTATGTGAACGCCTGCCATATCGGAGCTTGTAAGTATTTCAAGCTGGTGAATTTTTTCTATGTCTTCCCGCCTTACTTCGGTATTTCTTGAATGGGGAACATAGAAAATATCATCAAAGCCACGGAGAAGCTGTTTGTTTCCGACTTCCGCCCTGTGCGGGAATATTCCGAACATTTTCTTTTCAAGGGGGTATTTCGGCACTCCGAAATGATAGTAAAGCCCTGCCTGCGCTGCCCAGCATATATACATTGTGCAGAAAACATGGGTCTTTGACCATTCAAATATTTCCGTTATTTCTTTCCAGTAATCAACCTGACTGTATTCAAGAAGTTCAACGGGTGCGCCTGTAACTATCATTCCGTCATAGCGGTTGTTTTTTATTTCGCTGAAAGTCTTGTAAAAAGCATCAAGATGAGTATGTGAAGTATTTCTCGAAATGTGGGAAGCCATTTGCAGAAGTTCAATATCGACCTGCAAGGGGGTATTGCTTAACAGGCGCATGAGCTGAGTTTCCGTTTCGATTTTTTTAGGCATAACATTTAATATTATGACTTTGAGGGGGCGTATATCCTGATGTTCGGCTCTTTCATTTGACATTACGAATATATTTTCCTCGCCGAGCGTCCTGAAAGCAGGCAGTTCCGATGATATTCTTATTGGCAATCAGCATCACCTCCTTTATTGTTTTTGCAGTTCTCACAGCCGTTCATGAAAGAATTGAGATTTCCGCAGATATTTTCATTTTCCGCAAGAAATTTCAGTTTTATTAAATTCTTGTATTTTTCGGAATCGTCAAGGGCAAATTCAAGCGTTTCTATGCCTTTGAGGACGCTTTTGAACATAACCGAACGGACAAGACCGTCACAAAGCATGATATCTCCGCCGTCATCATAGTCATAGACAAAAGTTCTGTCGGAATCATAGGCATAGGCGATAAAGCCCGTAACTTCTTCTCCGTTCAGAGCCTCTGTTACATGGAGATTCTTAATGCCTGCCCTGTCTTTGATTTCCCCGTAACCTGAAATGTCAAATTTCTCCTGAATTTCAAGCATTTTATCTCACCTTGCCTATTGCGGTTCTTATGGCACGGAGTTCCTCTGCGGAGAGTTCTCTCCATGTGCCGGGTTTAAGCATACCGAGTTTTATAGGTCCTATGCTTATACGGCGCAGTCTTGCGACTTCAAGACCGACAGCCTCGCACATTTTTCTTATCTGGCGGTTTCTGCCCTCTTTTATAGTGATAAGAAGAACAACTCTGCCCTGTTCTTTTTCCTTTACGACAACATTTGCGGGGAGAGTCATTTTCCCGTCAATTTCAACGCCGTTCTGTAAAGTTACAAGCTGTTCCTCATTTATATCGGGGCGGACTGTTACACGGTATGTCTTTGAAATATGTCTGCTTGGGTGCATGATATCATTTGCAAATTCCCCGTCATTCGTAAACAGGAGAAGTCCCTCGGAATTTCTGTCAAGCCTGCCCACAGGGTAAACTCTCTCGTCAACGCCGTCAAGCAAATCCATTACGCATCTCCTGTCCATTTCATCGGAAACAGTAGTCACATATCCTCTCGGCTTGTTGAGCATTATATATATGAATTTTTTTCTTCTCGGCATTGAAATTCTTTCGCCGTCAACAGTTATTATATCCTTGAAACTGCATTTGTCGCCAAGTTTTACAGGGTGACCGTTTAATTTTACTCTGCCGCCCGAAATGAGGGCTTCGGCTTTTCTTCTCGAACAATAACCGCTGTCGGCTATCATTTTCTGTATTCTTATTTTATTATCCATAGTTTCCTTTCTCCTGCCCCTATCCGAACAGGAAATGCTTTATTTTTTCGATTAAGGATTTTTTCTTTTCAACAGGAATTGCAGACTGTGCATTTTCTGCGGCATAAAGCGGGATTTTCCTGACTTCGTGATTTTTGTATCTCACGGATATGTATGCAAGTTTGTCTCCTGCGGATACAGGCGCATACACAAAGGGAGCGGATATTATTTTATATTCAAGGTCATTTTCATTTGCGTGAAAAACCGTTATATCGGTTTCAGCCTCTCCTGCACAGACTTTGATGTAACTTTTCTCCGCACCCGCAAGATTAAGGCTTATATTATCGGGAATATCAAGGGTTATCTGCCTCGCACACTGAAAAGCATAGTCATACATCATCAAATGGTCATTCCAGTCGTTGCGGTCATTGAGTGTCACGCAGATTAAATTTTTACCGTCCCTCTCGCAAGCCGAAACAAGACATCTGCCCGCTTCATCTGTGAATCCCGTCTTTACTCCGTAAACTCCGCTGTCCATTGAGAGAAGCTTGTTTGTATTTTTAAGCCAGCGTGTATAGGGAGGATTTCCAAATTCAAGCTTTATGCTCTGACTTGAACATATTTCCCTGAACAAGTCATTCTGCAAGGCGACTGAGGCAAGTATCGCCATATCACGGGCTGACGAACCGTGACCCACTCCTTCAAGCCCTGACGGTGTGACGAAATATGTATTTGAAAGTCCGAGTTCTTCGGCTTTTTCATTCATCATAACGGCAAAATTTTCCATACTTCCCGCAAGCTTTACGGCTGTCGCATTTGCGGCATCATTCCCCGACGGGAGCAACATACCGCAGCACAGTGCGTATTTTGTGACAATATCGCCCTCTGTAAGACCCATTGACGAACCTTCAACTTTTATCGCATCACTGTCAACAACAAATTCTTCATAGAGGTTTCCGCTTTCAAGGCATAAAAGAGTTGTCATTATTTTGGTAGTGCTTGCCATAGGGAGCTTTTCGTTATAATTTTTGCCGAATATTATCTCGCCCGTATCTGCGGATATAACTATCGCAGCCTTTGCGGATATATCGCTTTCTTCAAGCGCATATGCCCGACAGATGGGGAAAATTTGCAGAAAAACCGCAAAACACACCGCAGGAAAAATTTTTTTCATACAATACCTCCGTAACGTTTTTGTTACAGGATATGCACGGAAAATAATTTATATGAATCAGTCGTTTATTGTAATATCGGCAGTATCTTCGGGTTCTCCGCCTTTTTTCTTTGACATTATGCCCGAAATTTTTTCAAATACTTTCGGAACGGAATTTATAGCCGTTGAAATCGGGTCGGACTTAGCGTCCATATCAACCATTTTAGCCTCTCCGTTGGGAGAAATTACAAGGAAACCTTCGGGCTTTATGGAAATTCCCGCACCTGCACCGCCTCCGAAAAGGTCTTTGTCATATTTTGACGGAATATCCGAACCGCCCGATGCAAAACCGTATGTAACCTTTGATATGGGGATTATCGTAGTGCCGTCATCAAGTTTTATGGGGTCGCCGATTATTGCGTTTACATCAGCCATTTCCTTTACTTTTTCCATTGAAATACCGAGGAGGTCATTGATAGAAGTTTTCTTTTCTGCCATTTCAAAACATCACCTTTCATTCAGCCGTTTCGGCTGTTTTTGCTTTTTTTGCATTTCTTTTATTGGGAATATATATTTTAAACAAATATGTTATCAGGAACCAGATTCCTGCAATAACCAGAGTACCGAGGCGGAATGTTACTTTTGAAGATGCGTCCCAGCGGTTTTCTTTCAGGGCAAATCCTGCGTTTATGTCAACTGTTTTAAACTGCAAAGTGAACAATGCGCCAAGCCAGCCGAGCAGATTGTAAACTGCTCCCGAAATCATTCCGTAATTCACGGCGCATTTGTATGCGTCCTCGTTTGCTATTATAAAATCTATATATATATCATTAAAATGAAATCCCTTGAAAATTTTCAGAACGGGTCTGTCGGCAGCACGCCATATATCAAGGAGAAATTCTATTTTATCGCCGAGAGATTTTTTATTGTCGCTTTTTGTATCCGAATCATCGTCAAAGTCCTCATCGTCAAATTCGGGGAAATCCTCATCTTCTTCGATATCCTCCGAATCATCGGGAATTTCTTCATCGGAATCCTGAATATCCTCCGTTGTATCCTCCTGCGGTTCTTCATGGGGAATATCGTGGTGTTCCGACATTTCGGGAACTTCTTCAATTTCAGTGTCCTGCGGGCTGTCCGAATCCTCGTCTTTATCATCTTTTTTTGGTTTTTTCCTGCGTTTTCTGAGGCGGTTCAGAAGTCCTCCGCCGTCTGAATCCATAAGCGGAACAAAAGAATATTTCGCCCTATATGCAAATTTCCCGTCCAGATAGCTGACATTTGCGGAAATCGGAAGTATGCACGCAACAAAAATTATTCCCAATACCGAAAGTATTATCCAGAGCAAAACTTTCAGTATTATAAGAATCACCGTCAAAAAACCACCCCATTTCATAAAAACCCGAAAATCATTGTTAATTTATTTCATCTTCGCTGACAAAAATTTTTTCCTGACCCGAAACCGGCGGAAGGTCTGCCGTTGAACTAAGCCCGAAACTTCTCAAAAATACGGGAGTAGTCCTGTAAACAAGCGGTCTGCCCGGTATATTAAGTCTGCCTGCCTCCTCAACAAGCCCCTTTTCAACAAGATTATTCACAACGGAAGAACTGTCGATTCCCCTGACGTTTTCAACAAATCCCTTTGAAACAGGCTGATTGTAGGCTATTATGGTCAGAACTTCCATAGCTGCGCTTGTAAGCGGAGAATTTTTTTTGGTTTCAAGTGCAGTGCGTATCATGGGGGAATATTTCTCCCGTGTACACATCTGAAAGCTGTTGTCAAATTTTTTAATGCATATACCGCTTCCCATATCGTCATATCTTTCATTCAGCAGGCGTATAAGAGAGGGCAAAGTCCCCGTATCAACACCGCTTGCCTCGGAAAGACGGTACATTTCAACGGGTTCACCGCTTGCAAAAAGTATAGCCTCTACTGCTCCGAGTTTTTCTTTGATTTCCACTTTCTGCGCCCCCTGTCGCCGTTGAAAAATATTTTTGTATTGTCATCGCTTATTTTTATGCGTCCGAATCTTGTAAGTTCAAGGACTGCGAGAAACGTTGCGACTTTTGCGGAACGGTCGTCCACGCCGTCATAAAGCCTGTCCATGTAAACTTCCCCTGTTGTATATAATTCTCTCAGGATATGCACAACTTTTGTGAGTACGGGGACTATCCTGCGCTTTACGACTGAATTTATTTTTCTTTCGATATTTGCCTTTTTCTTTGCGGAAGTAAGTTTTTTCCCTGAAAATGCGTTTTTATAGGCAGTTACAAGCTTTTCGGGTTCGTGAACGAGATTATATGTCATATCCGCTTTTATTTTCATGGGTTCACGGACGAAAATATCATTTCCGACAAAATTTTCCGAAAGTCTTGCGGCAGCCTCCCTGCAAAGGGAAAGTTCTATCAATGCACCTTCAAGTTCCTTTTTCATTTTTTCGGCTTCTTCTTTCTGCGGAAGAAGATAAGCTGTTTTAATGTATATAAGCCTTGCCGCCATTTCAAGAAATTCCCCTGCAAGTTCCATATCCCGTTCATGGGCTTCGTCCATGAATTTCATGTACTGTTCAAGAAGTATTGATATTTCTATGTCAAATATATTAAGCTTATGTTTTGTTATAAGATTCAACAGAACATCAAGAGGACCTTCAAAGACATCAAGGCTGAATGAAATTTTCTCCATATCAGCCGAATTTTGACGGTATCCATGAAGTGAGCAGGCTTAATCCGCTTCCGACTATGTTTATAAGCCAGCCGAGAGGGTCAAAATATCCCCCCGTAATCACGGGCATGAAGAAAAGCGCAAGCAGTATTATTGTTGACATCTGATTTATGCGGACATAGTTTCCGTGATACCAGTTGAGAAATTTAGGCGGTGCATACTGATACAGTATGTTGAATCCGTCCATTCCGGGCAGCGGCAGAAGATTTATCACGCCAAGACATACATTTATACTCGAAATTATAGAGAGTATAAAGAAAAAACAAAAAACAGGCGTTATGTCAGAAAGCGTGAGCTTACTGCGTATGCTCTCCGAACAGAGCATTATATTCATTATAAGATTGCACAATATCGCAAAGACAAAATGTGTAATCGGTCCTGTTGCCGAAAGAATTACTATTCCCCGCCTGCGGTCTTTCATTCGGTTTACGTTGAAAGGCATGGGCTTTGACCAGCCGAATCCGCAGAGAAGTATTGCAAGCGAACCAATGGGGTCAAGGTGCATGAATGGATTGAGAGTTATTCTTCCCTCCTGTTCAGCCGTATCATCTCCCTGAGACTTTGCGGCAAGTCCCCTCGCCGAGTTTATTACGGGCATTACAAGCAGTATCATCAATGCCCTTGAAAAATATTTAAGAAATTTTTCAAAAAATTCGATATTGTTCATAAAACCTTCCTTTCTCCTCCAACCGCATAAATAACAGGCGGCTGCGTATTTACTATTATACAACAAATGCACAAATTTTTCAAGTGCTAACGGCAAATTTAATAATTTTTAAAAAAATTCGGAATTTTTTTCAAAAAACACTTGCAATTTCCGAAATTTTATGATACAATATTCATGTTGTCCGATTTGCGGACTGTTTACGAGATTGTAATAAGGAGGTGCAGCCTGATGGCAAAATGTGAAATATGCGGAAAGGGAGTTACTTTCGGTATAAAGGTTTCCCACTCTCACAGACGCACAAACAGAACATGGAAGCCTAATGTAAAGCGTGTTAAGGCTATCGTCAAGGGTACTCCTTGTCATATATACGCTTGCTCAAGATGTCTGCGTTCAGGTAAGGTTGAAAGAGCCTGAGAACGTTTCATCTGAACCGAAAATCAAAGGGACGTTTCATAACGGAGCGTCCCTGATTTTTTGCCTTTAAAGCAGTAAAATCTTTCAAAATGACAAAATATGCCGAAATATGTAAAATAATTTCGGTATAATCAACAAAAATCTTGAAAACCACTTGACATACTTGACATAATGTATTATAATGATATAATGTATCAATATGGGAAAAAGTCGCTTATTTTGCAAGGTATTATACCATATTTCACACAGCCTTGTCAATAGTTTTGCGATAATTTTTTTCTTTGAGCGATACCGCTTGACAAAAACTTTCCTCTGTTCTGGAAAGATTATAAAATACAAGGAGGTTCCGCCTATGGTGAATGTAACACCTAAGCAGCTGGGAAAAAATGTCAGAATGAGCTTCGGTAAAATTACCGAGCCTCTTGAAATGCCTAACCTTATCGAGATTCAGAAAAACTCCTACCAATGGTTCAGGGGTGAGGGACTCCGTGAGGTTTTCCGTGATATGACTGCCATTACCGACTACAACAACAATCTGGTACTCAATTTCAAGGATTACAGGTTCGATGAAACTCCGAAATATACCCTCGCCGAATGTAAGTCAAGAGGTGCTACCTATCAGGTGGCTATGAGGGCTACCGCTACTCTCTGCAACAAGGAAACGGGTGCTGTAAGCGAAAGTGAGATTTATATGGGAGATTTCCCCCTCATGACCGACAGCGGTACTTTTGTTATCAACGGTGCGGAGCGTGTAATAGTTTCTCAGCTTGTCCGTTCGCCCGGTGTCTACTACGGCTTTGAAAAGGACAAGACAGGTAAAGACCTTTTCAATACGACAGTTATCCCCAACAGAGGTGCTTGGCTTGAATATGAAATGGACTCCAACGATGTTGTGTACGTCCGCATAGACAAGAACAGAAAAATTCCCCTCACTACTTTTATCCGTGCGCTCGGCATAGGTTCTGACGAGGAAATTTATGAGCTTTTCGGTCCTGATGAAAGACTTAAACAGACTATTCTCCAGAAAGACCAGACTAAGAATATGTCCGAAGCCCTCATTGACGTTTACAAGAAACTCCGCCCCGGTGAGCCTCCTACGGTTGAGAGTGCGCAGCAGCACCTCGACAATCTTTTCTTTGATGCGAAAAGATATGACCTCTGCCGTTTCGGAAGATACAAATACAATAAAAAACTCGGTATAGCCTCCCGTCTTACGGGTCATGTTCTCGCCCAGCCCGTCATAAATCCCCTCACAGGCGAAATAATGGCTGAAACAGGCGAAACGGTTTCCTACGAAAAAGCCTGCGAAATCGAACAGGCAGGCGTTTACTCCGCTTTCGTAACCGTTGAGGCAAAGGAATACATTACAAATGAACGTGGCGAAACAACTATCCAGATGGTTGAAAGAGTTGCAAAGATAATCGGCAACGGAATGGTTGACATCAAGGGATATGTAAATTTTGATGCCGAAAAATACGGAATCAATGAGAAAGTTTCTTTCAAGGTTCTCCGTGAGATACTCGAAAGTTCAATTGATGAGGACGAAATCGAGGAAAATATCAAGAAAAAAGTTGACCAGCTCGTTCCCAAGCATATCATTCTCGATGATATCTTCGCAACTATAAGCTACTTTATAAATCTCTGCGAGGGTGTCGGCACTGTTGACGATATCGACCACCTCGGAAACAGACGTATAAGAAGTGTCGGCGAACTTCTCCAGAATCAGTTCCGCATAGGCTATGCCCGCATGGAACGTGGTATAAAAGAGAGAATGAATATCCAGACTCAGGACGTAAATACTCTCACTCCCCAGACAATTATCAATATAAGACCTATTTCTTCGGCTATGAAAGAATTTTTCTGTTCTTCACCCCTTTCACAGTTCATGGACCAGAACAATCCCCTTGCCGAACTCACACACAAGAGAAGACTTTCGGCTCTCGGTCCGGGCGGTCTTTCCCGTGACCGTGCAGGATTTGAAGTACGTGACGTTCATTACAGCCACTACGGAAGAATGTGTCCTATTGAGACTCCCGAAGGTCCGAACATCGGTCTTATCTCCTACCTTGCAACTTTCGCAAGAATAAACGAATACGGTTTCATAGAAGCTCCTTACAGGAGAGTTGACAAGGGAACAGGCACAGTTACCACAGATGTAGTTTATATGACTGCCGATATGGAGGACAACTTCATTGTCGCTCAGGCTAACGAACCCCTCACAGAGGACAACAAACTCGCCCGTCCGAGAGTAAACGCACGTTACCGTGAACAGATTCTCGAAATTGAACGTGAAAAAGTTGACTACATGGACGTTTCGCCTAAAATGGTTGTTTCCGTTGCTACTTCAATGATTCCTTTCCTTGAAAACGATGACGCAAACCGTGCGCTCATGGGTTCAAATATGCAGAGACAGGCTGTTCCGCTCCTCAAAACAGAACGTCCCTTTGTCGGCACGGGTATGGAATACAAAGCCGCTGTCGATTCGGGTGTATGCATAGTCGCAGAACAGGACGGAAGAATAACTTATGTCGATGCGGATAAAATAAACATGATTGGCAAGAACGGAATTGAATACAAGTATGAGCTTATCAAGTTCAAGCGTTCAAATCAGGGTACTTGCGTAAACCAGCGTCCGATAGTTTCTGTCGGCGAAGAAGTTACAAAGGGTCAGGTTCTCGCAGACGGTCCTGCTACTGCCGATGGCGAAATCTCCCTCGGTAAAAATGCCCTCATCGGCTTCATGACATGGGAAGGCTATAACTATGAAGATGCCGTTCTCCTCAATGAAAGACTCGTAAGAGAAGATGTTTTCACATCTGTTCATATAGAAGAATATGAAATAGAGTGCCGTGACACAAAACTCGGACCGGAAGAAATTACCCGTGATATCCCCAATGTCGGTGACGATGCCCTCGCAAACCTCGATGAAAACGGTATCATAAGAATAGGTTCGGAAGTTACTTCGGGCGATATTCTCGTAGGTAAGGTAACTCCCAAGGGCGAAACCGAACTCACTGCCGAAGAAAGACTTCTCCGTGCGATATTCGGCGAAAAAGCCCGTGAAGTAAGAGATAACTCACTTAAAGTTCCTCACGGTGCGGCAGGTGTTATTGTTGATGTAAAAATATTTACAAGAGAAAACTGTGACGAACTCAGTGCAGGCGTAAATATGCGTGTTATCTGCTATATCGCTCAGAAGAGAAAAATCACTGTCGGCGATAAAATGGCAGGTCGTCACGGAAACAAAGGTGTCGTTTCAAGAATACTCCCCGAAGAAGATATGCCTTTCCTCCCTGACGGCACACCGCTTGATATCGTACTCAACCCCCTCGGCGTTCCTTCACGTATGAATATCGGTCAGGTTCTCGAAGTTCACCTCGGAATGGCTTGCAAGGCTCTCGGCTGGCACATCATGACACCCGTATTTGACGGCGCACATGAAGACGATATCCGTGAGTGTTTCAAGGAGGCAAACGCACACAGTCTCGCTCACAGGGACGATATGTTTGAACTCAAAGCCATGGACAAGGTTATAAATCCCAATGCTCTTGAATTTAAAGAGGACTGTAAGTTTACTCTTTATGACGGACGTACGGGCGAAAAGTTCGACAACCGTGTAACTGTCGGCTATATGTATTACCTCAAACTCCACCACCTCGTTGACGATAAGATACACGCACGTTCGGTAGGTCCTTACGCACTCGTTACACAGCAGCCCCTCGGCGGTAAGGCGCAGTTCGGCGGTCAGCGTTTCGGAGAAATGGAAGTTTGGGCTTTGGAGGCTTACGGCGCAGCTTATACGCTTCAGGAAATCCTCACAGTTAAATCAGATGACACTATCGGTCGTGTAAACACCTATGAGGCTATCGTAAAGGGACAGAATGTTCCCACTCCTGGTATTCCCGAATCATTCAAGGTACTTATCAAGGAAATGCAGTCACTCTGTCTTGATGTAAAAGTTCTTGACATAAATCAGCAGGAAATCGACCTCAAACAGAACTTTGACGATGACCCGCTCCCCTCAAAGGAAACTTTCGCAGATGAAAATACTGCCGACAATACAGACTATTCCGATGACGATATCCGTGATGAAGGTTATCTCCTTGACGGTGAAGAAGGCTCTGATATTGACGATGTTTCCGATGACGGAGATTTCAATGACGACTACAACGATGATTACAATGACGACTACGATGACGACTTTGACGATGAAGAACCTATCGAGGACGACGAGGCTTTCTCGGCATTTGACCTTGACGATTCAGACCCGTTCGATGATTAACAGTCTTTAACGGATATATCGGCGCATATCCGCTGTGCGCCGTATACCGTGCATTATGCAAGGAGGTAGCAGTTTGGAATTCAATACTTTTGAATCAATAAAAATCGGTCTTGCTTCACCCGAACAGATTAGAAGCTGGTCATATGGTGCGGTTGACAAACCCGAAACTATAAATTACAGAACTCAGAAGCCCGAAAAAGACGGTCTTTTCTGCGAAAAAATCTTCGGACCAACCAAGGACTGGGAATGTCACTGCGGTAAATTCAAGAAAATTCGCTTCAAGGGAAAAGTCTGCGACCGCTGCGGCGTTGAAGTTACAAGGGCAAGAGTAAGACGTGAACGTATGGGTCATATCGAACTCGCAGCTCCCGTTTCACATATATGGTATTTCAAGGGTACTCCGTCAAGAATAGGACAGGTTCTTGAAGTTTCTCAAAAAAGACTTGAAGAAGTCCTCTATTTCACAAAGTACATCGTTACTGACCCCGGAAATACCGAACTTGTCAAAAAACAGCTCCTTACAGAAAAGGAATATCTTTCATATCTTGAAAAATACGGCGATGACTTCAAAGCCGAAATGGGTGCGGAGGCTATCAAGAAACTCCTCAACGAATACGACCCCGCAAGATATGACACTCATAAAAAACGCCTCATCGAAATGGGAAAGATATCTTTCGGCATAGGCAAAAAAGTCACCTGTTTCAACAACCCCATAGAATGTGACTGTGAGGAATGCAGGGCTTTTGCAGCACTTCCCGATATCGAATGGAAAAACAATATCGAAATAGTTGCAGACGACCTCAAAAATGAACTTGTCGGTCTGCCCTCCGGTCAGAAAAAGGTAAAACTTCTCAAAAGATTACAGATAATTGAGGCTTTCCGCCTTTCGGGAAACAAGCCCGAATGGATGATTCTCGATGTTGTACCCGTTATCCCGCCTGATTTGAGACCCATGATTATGCTTGACGGCGGACGCTATGCAACTTCCGACCTCAATGACCTTTACAGGCGTGTTATAAACAGAAACAACCGTCTTGAAAAAATGCTTGAACTCGATGCCCCCGATATCATCGTGAGAAACGAAAAGCGTATGCTTCAGGAGGCTGTTGATGCCCTCATAGACAACGGCAGACACGGCAGACCCGTTACAGGTCCGAGCAACCGTGCGCTTAAATCACTTTCCGATATGCTTAAAGGTAAGCAGGGACGTTTCCGTCAGAATCTTCTCGGTAAGCGTGTTGACTATTCGGGACGTTCGGTTATTGTCGTAGGTCCTGAACTCAAAATGTATCAGTGCGGTCTGCCGAAAGAAATGGCTCTTGAACTTTTCAAGCCTTTCGTTCTCAAAAGACTTGTCGATAAAAAGGCAACATCTGGTTCAAATATAAAGGGTGCAAGAAAACTCATTGACCGTGCAGATGCAAAGGTATGGGACGCTCTTGAAGATGTTATCAAGGACCACCCCGTTATGCTCAACCGTGCGCCTACGCTTCACCGTCTGGGTATTCAGGCATTTGAACCGATTCTCGTTGAGGGTCGTGCAATAAAGCTTCACCCGCTTGTATGTTCGGCTTTCAATGCGGACTTTGACGGCGACCAGATGGCTGTGCATCTTCCGCTTTCCGCAGAGGCTCAGGCAGAGGCAAGATTCCTCATGCTTGCGGCTAATAACCTTCTCAAACCCTCGGACGGAAAACCTGTTGCCGTTCCTTCACAGGATATGGTACTCGGTTCTTATTACCTCACTATGGCTAAACCCGGTGAAAAGGGCGAAGGAAAAGTTTTCCGTGATGTCAATGAGGCTCTCATGGCTTACAATGAGCATGACGTTTCGCTCCATGCAAACATAAAAGTTAAAATAACAAAGGATATCGGTGAAAAGAAAGTTTCAAAGATAATAGACGCAACTGTCGGCAGACTTATTTTCAACGAAAATATTCCCCAGAATCTCGGCTATGTTGACAGAACAAACTCCGACAAGCAGTTTGACCTTGAAGTTGCTTTCCTCGTAGGAAAGAAACAGCTTTCCGATATCATTGAACGCTGTATAAAAATCCACGGAACTACCACAACTTCGGAAGTTCTCGACAGAATAAAGGCTCTCGGATACAAGTATTCAACAAGGGCAGCCCTCACCGTTGCCGTATGCGATGCAACTATCCCGCCTCAGAAAAAGGAAATCCTCGCCCGTGCAGATGATGAAGTCGCTGAAATCACTCAGGAGTACAATTTCGGCTACATCTCCAAAGAGGAAAAGACAAAGAGAATTATCAGTCTCTGGACAGATACAACAGATGAAGTTACCGCTAAACTTAAAGAGAATTTCGACCGCTACAATCCTATCTGGATGATGGCTGACTCGGGTGCGAGAGGTTCTATCTCACAGATTCGTCAGCTTGCTGGTATGCGTGGACTTATCGCAAATACTTCGGGTACTGTCATCGAAATTCCGATTCGTGCAAATTACCGTGAAGGTCTTAACATTCTCGAATACTTCATAGCTTCACGAGGCGCAAGAAAAGGTCTTGCTGATACCGCTCTCCGTACCGCTGACTCAGGTTATCTTACCCGCCGTCTTGTTGACGTTTCACAGGACGTTATCATAAGAGAGGAAGACTGCGGAACTACTGACGGAATTGAAGTTTATGAGATAAAAAACGGAAACGAAATAGTTGAACCGTTCGCAGAAAGACTTGTCGGCAGATTCCTCTCGGAGGATTTGCGTGACGAAAGCGGTGAACTTATCGTTTCAAGAAACAGACTTATCACAGATGCAGATGCAAAGAAAATCATTGATGCAGGCATCGAAAAAATAAAAATCCGCTCCGTTCTCAACTGTAAGGCAAGAAACGGTGTTTGTGCAAAGTGCTACGGTGCTAACCTTGCAAACAACAACATGGTTTCTGTCGGTGAGGCTGTCGGCATAATCGCTGCTCAGTCAATCGGTGAACCAGGTACTCAGCTTACCATGAGAACTTTCCATACGGGAGGCGTTGCTTCTGCCGATGCGGAAGATATCACTCAGGGTCTTCCCCGTGTTGAGGAACTTTTTGAGAGCAGACGACCCAAGGGTGCGGCTATACTTTCAAGAATCCCCGGCGTAATACACATTGAGGAAGTAAAGACAACAAGAAATATCATCGTTACAAATGACGAAACAGGCGAATCGGAAAGCTATATGATTCCCTATAACCTTAAAATCCGTGTTCAGGAAGGCGAAATCATCACCAAGGGCAGCCGTCTTACAGAAGGTAATATTTACCCTGCGGATATTCTCAACATTCTCGGCACTCAGGACGTACAGAACTACATCATCAACGAAGTACAGAAAGTTTACCGTTTACAGGGTGTTGATATCAACGATAAGCATATCGAAGTTATTGTCCGTCAGATGCTCCGCAAGATAAAGGTTGAGGAAACAGGCAGCAGCTATCTTCTCCCCGGAACTCTTGTTGACAAGAAAGAAATTGATGCTATCAATCAGGAGCTTCAAGCTCGTATTGATGCAGGCGAATATGATGTTCAGCTTGTACAGACAAGTCCCGTTCTTCAAGGTATCACAAAAGCTTCTTCAAATTCGGACAGCTTTATGTCTGCCGCATCATTCCAGGAAACAACAAAGGCTCTCACAGATGCCGCTATCAGAGGAAAGAGCGACAAACTCCTCGGTCTTAAAGAAA
Source organism: Ruminococcus sp. (assembly GCA_017543595.1). Classification (GTDB taxonomy): domain Bacteria; phylum Bacillota; class Clostridia; order Oscillospirales; family Ruminococcaceae; genus Ruminococcus. Next base: position 16,185 of record JAFYFU010000019.1, read on the forward strand.
ATGTTATCATCGGTAAACTTATTCCCGCAGGTACGGGTATGGAATGTTACAGTCATGTCAAAGTTGTCAAGAACGAGACATTTTCAGACCACAGCACATCTCCGCTTACAAATCCGATAGTATAAAATATAAAACAGCTCCTGCAAAGGGGCTGTTTTTTGTTGCAATTTCTATTTACTTTTTTTTCCGAAAATGTTATACTGTTCTATGGAGAACATTTTATTAAAACAGAACCGGAGGAAAATTTATGTTTGCAAAAGTTTCAAGCCTCGGACTTTTCGGGCTTAATGCCTTTCCCGTTGATGTAGAAATAGATATAAGCCGTGCCTTGCCTCAGTTTGATATTGTCGGGCTGCCTGATACTGTTGTAAGGGAAAGCCGTGAAAGAATAAGGGCTGCCCTGCGTGCCTGCGATATAGCTTTCCCCGTTGCAAAAGTCATGGTAAACCTCGCACCTGCCGACACCAAAAAAAGCGGTTCGGTTCACGATATGGCTATATTCATGGCAATACTGGAAGCCATGCGAATGACGGATGTTAAGACGGAAGGCTGTGCGTTTATCGGAGAACTTTCCCTTAACGGCGATATCCGTGGAATAAACGGTGTACTGCCCATGGTTATACTTGCAAGGGAAAAAGGGCTTAAATCTGTATTTGTCCCATACGCAAACTCCCGTGAGGCATCTGTCATAAAGGGAATTGATGTATATGCGGTTAAAAACGTAACCGAACTTATAAGCCATTTCCGAAATGAAAAATTACTGACTCCCGTGGAAAATTATATTCCGCCACAGACTTCATATGAAAATATTCTTGATTTTGCCGATGTAAGAGGTCAGAAAAGCGCAAAAAAAGCCCTCGAAATCGCTGCGGCAGGCGGTCACAACGCTATACTCATAGGTTCGCCGGGAAGCGGAAAGAGTATGCTTTCAAAACGTATGCCCTCGATACTTCCCCCTCTTACCTTTGAGGAGGCTCTCGAAACTTCAAAAATCCATTCGATTACGGGATTACTTTCGGCTGAACAGCCAATAATAACAGAAAGACCTTTCCGCTCTCCGCATCATACAATATCTTCCGCAGGGCTTGTGGGAGGCGGTTCAGTCCCGAAACCCGGAGAAATTTCAATTGCACACAACGGACTGCTTTTTCTCGATGAACTTGCGGAATTTGACAGGCGCACACTCGAAATAATGCGTCAGCCCCTCGAAGACAGAAAAATTACCATTGTCCGTGCGGCAGGTTCGGTGACTTATCCGTGCAGTATTATGCTTATAGCTGCTATGAATCCCTGCCCGTGCGGATATTACGGACACCCTACAAAAAAATGTATCTGCGGTATGAAGAAAGTAAGCAGTTATCTTTCAAAAATTTCAGGTCCTCTGCTCGACAGATTTGATTTGCATATTGAAGTTGCACCCGTTGAATTTAAAGATTTGTCGTCAAAGGCAAATGAAGAACCTTCCTCCGAAATAAGAAAAAGAGTTGTTGCCGCAAGAGAAATGCAGAATAAGCGTTTCAAAGGCACTTCAATAACCTGCAACGCACAGATAACACCCGATAAACTCAGACAGTTCTGCCCTATGGACGATTCCGCAGAAAAGCTTTTCCAGAGTATATTTGACAGGCTCGGTCTGAGTGCAAGAGCTTATGACAGAATACTCAAAGTCGCAAGAACTATTGCCGACTTAAACGGCGATGAAATAATAAAGAAACAATACATCGCCGCCGCTGCACAGTATCGCAGTCTCGACAGAAAATACTGGTCACAGGAATAAAAAGAAATAAAAAGGAGTTATAATGAAATCAGCTTTTAAAAACTTACAGCGCACTAAGCACAGTACAGATATAGGTTTGCTTATTGCCGTAACACTTTGCGCCGTTATAAGCACTCTGCTTATATATTCCATAGTCAGAAGCGGTATAAATACCCGTGAGGGTGTCGGAAAAAGCTACATGATTACACAGACCGTTTCAATGGTCATAGGCATGATAACCGCAATTATAATATCCTATATAGATTACAGGAAACTCGCCAAACTATGGTTTATAATCGTTCCCATATCGCTTGGGCTTATGGCTCTTACATTTACAAGCCTTTCATACAGGAGAGGCGGTGCAGACGACCAGGCATGGATAAAAATTGCGGGATTCAGCTTACAGCCCTCGGAAATCATGAAAATAGCGTTTATATTGTCTTTCAGCTATCATCTTTCAAAAGACGAGGAAAATATGAACAAGCCCCTGCATATGCTTTTATTGTTAATGCACGGTGCTGTCCCCATAGGAATAGTAGGCTTGCAGGGCGACTACGGAACAGCTATTATTTTTGCGGCAATATTCGCCTCAATGATGATATCCTCAAAAATATCATGGAAATATCTCCTTGCCGCACCTTTTCTTATAGCAGGAATAATTGCGGCTATGTGGTTTTTCGCATTCGGAGAACACCACAAAAAGCGTATACTTGTATTGTTTCACCCCGGAAGTGACCCTGACGGCATGGAATATCAGCAGGATTTGGGGCTTGCGGCTCTTGAATCGGGGGGGATTTTCGGAAAAGGTCTTTTCGCAGACAAAAGTGAATATATATATGTTCCCGAAATGCACAACGATTTTATATTTTCCTATGCGGGACAGGTATTCGGCTTTATAGGCTCTCTCGGAATATTAATAATTTTAGCTTATATCTGCCTTAAAGTATTCACAAACAGCAGAATTGCCCGTGACAGGCTCGGCAGATTTATCTGCATGGGAGCATTCGGACTTTTGTTCTCTCACTGTGTCATGAATATAGGAATGGTTCTGAAAGTTGCACCCGTAATCGGTGTACCCCTGCCTTTTCTGAGTGCAGGCGGTACGGCTATGGTAAGTATGTATGCGATAATCGGACTTGTATTAAGCACTTACAGCCACAGGGCAGTGACTTATAACGTTTTCTATGACGAAAACGAACAATAAAAATCTCCCCGTAACGGGGAGATTTTCTTATTCCTGTTCTCCGAAAGTGCGGAGTGCTTTAAGCATTATCGCACATTCAAGACGTTTCTTTTCAAGCTGACATGAAAGCTTGTAAGCCTTTCTTATGTCGCCCATGTACTGGTAATTATTTGCATTACAGCCGCCGCTGCAATAGAATTTTGCCCAGCAGTCACGGCAGTCGGATTTTGAATATATATGTGCTTTGGCGAAATCCTCTTTCATTTCCTGATTGAAAGTACCCTCATCTATGTTGCCCATTTTGTATTCATCTTTTCCGACAAACTGGTGACAGGGGTAAATATCTCCGTCAGGAGTAATTGCAACATAGTCATTTCCGCAGCCGCAGCCCCTTAATCTCTTTATGGCGCAAGGTCCTTGGTCAAGGTCTATCATGAAATGGAAGAAATTAAACTTTCCGCCTGCTTTTTCGTTTTCAATGATTCTTCCCGCAAGCCTTTCATATTCCTTGAAAACAGCGGGCAAATCTCCCTCTGTAAGTGCATATTCATCATTGTCGCCTACAACGGGTTCAATGGAAATCTGGTCAAATCCCTCTTTGTAGAGTGCAAATACATCATCTGAGAAGTCAAGGTTTTTATTTGTGAAAGTTCCTCTTACATAGTATTCCTTGTCACCTCTGCCTTCAACAAGTTTCTTGTATTTCGGGAGGATTATGTCATAACAGCCCTGACCGTTGGGGAATACACGGAAATAGTCATTTACGGATTTTCTGCCGTCAATCGAAAGCACAACATTTGACATTTCTTTATTGATGAAATCAATCTTGTCATCATCGAGAAGAAGTCCGTTGGTTGTTATGGTAAATCTGAAAGTCTTGTTGTATTCTTTCTCACGGCTTCTTGCATATTCGATAATTTGCTTTACAACATCAAAATTCATAAGCGGTTCACCGCCGAAGAAATCAAGTTCAAGGGTGGGTCTGTCGCCTGATTTTTCAAGGAGGAAATCTATTGCGTGTTTTCCTGTCTCAAAAGTCATTAATTTTCTGCCCTTGCCGAAATCTCCCGTTGATGCAAAGCAATATTTGCATCTTAACTGACAGTCGTGTGCGATATTCAGGCACATAGCCTTGACGGGCGAGGAAACCGAATACTGTGCGAATTTTTCATATTCATCTTCCGAGAACAATATTTTGTCGTTGTATAATTCAACTATTTCCTGATAGCAGGATTCTATATCTTCGGGTTCATAAGCCCTTGAAAGCTTTTCTATAACGTCCTGCGGACAGTTCTCCTCAAAGGGCGGTGCAACGTTGTCGAGGAGGTCATATGTGAGTTCATCAACGATATGCACTCCCCCACTGTTGACATCAAGAACTATATTGAATCCTCTGAGTTTATACTTATGTATCATAATTATTATCCTTTCTTTCCAGTCGGTTTAAATATCTTTTTTCTGCCTTTTTGTTGTGAATGAAAATAAACGGAATTATCGCAAACAACGGAATAATTTCCCACAACAGCATACTTAAAGCTGACATAAAATCTATATCATACGATTCCAGTATTCTTGATGTAAAAATTCCGCATAACGGCGCAAGCACCACAAAATGCAGAAACATTATTCCAAGAATCGCAGTTGATGATATTTTTTCCTTTTGATATTTCTTTATGGCTTCTTCACGCTGTGCGAGATTTTTCTTGCCTGACTGATAATCAGCGGCATTTTCGTCATATGCAAGCCTTTTAATCATTCGTGCCTTTGCAGCCTTATTGTTTTTATATGTCTTTCGTGACATAACAAACACAAAAACAATGAATATAATCCACCAGACACCTGAAAATATTCCCACCTGCGATTCAATGCTTAATTTGTTGTCAAAAATTCCGAAAGAAAGCAGTGGGCTTGCAACTGAGGCGAAAACAAGTGAAATAAGAAATGACGGCAAATATGATTCATATTCCGTCTTGTATAATTTCTCAGCCATGCGTTTTTCATCAATCATTTGCAGATGTTTTTCCTGTTCGTATCTGCGGATAGTATTAAGCTGACTTTTCATCTGCTTTTCGTACTGTGCAAAAAGCGAACTCAACTGCTGTTTTGTATCAGATGCAACGGAAAATATTTCCTTAATGCTGTTCGTTATATTTTTCTGAGCGTCATATTTTTCCATGTCCTGTGCCTGAAAGCCCTGTAATTCTTCGGGCAGACCGCCTACGAGCATATTCTTATAACACGGAATAATTAATCTGCTTTTGTCCTCTTTCATGAGGTCAAGAAACCTGCTCCATTCATTTCTCACCCATACGGCATTGAAATTTTCTTTTGAAGTACCCACGCAGAGCATGACCTGAGAGGAATTTATCGCCGAAAATATATATGGTTCAAACTCCGTGCCTAATTTATCTTTGAGAGTTACTGCCGCATAGAATACTTTATAGCCCTCTTTTGTGAGTGTGCTGTATAAATCATGGGCGACAAAAGAATCTTCCGTTCTTTCGCCTGTTTCGTCCGATTCCTTGTAGCATATGAAAATATCAAAGGGTTTTTCCTTTGCGGAAACCGACATTATATGCTGTTGGATATCGTCTATTTTTTCAGCCTCACGGGTATAAATCGTATGCATTATCTCATCGGCATATTCAAGGGCTTTTGAATATTCTGGAATATTGAATATTCTTTCAAAATCCGCACGGTGACAGGTCGGAATTTTTTTATTTGTTTCGGGGTCGTCAACATATTCTATTCCGTACCTGCAAAGGCAAAGTCCCCAGTAAGCCTCTGATTCTTCGGGGAATATGTCAACTATTTCCCTGTACACCTCGGCAGCCCTGTCAAATTCGCAGTCAAAGCGCAGGCGGTGGGCTTTTTTAAATAAATTAAGTCTGTTTTCGGTGCTTATATCGGGTATTGTCTGATAGCTCCCGCAGTAAGAGCATTTACAGATTCTCATACCGCTGATTATTTCGAGATTCGCACCGCACATTTTACAGTTGAAAACCATAATTAATCCCTTATCCCATAATAGAAAAAAAGAGCCGTATGCAGGCATACAGGCTCATTCTTCAAACAAGCTTTTTCTGCTTATTTCTCGCACTTCTGGTTAGCAACAGTGCAAGATGTCTTGCAGGCTGACTGACATGAAGCCTGACATTTGCCGCAGCCGCCCTTCTTAGCGGACTCTTTAAGGTTTGCCTTGTTGATAGTTCTGATATGTTTCATTTCCTTTACCCTCCTGTACAGTTTCACGGTGACAACCGTTCGCACCGTGTATTGGAATATATTATAGCATATCCCGAAAAATTTTTCAATAGTTTTTTATGATGAAATGCCGAAAAATAAGATTTTTGTTGATTTTTAACAATCATACCGAAATATAATTGTATATTATTGCTCATCAAGTTTGATTAACTTTTCAAAGTTTTCGTCTATTTGGTTTTTTAATTTATCTATTTCAGCACATTTTTCGTTCATGAGTTCATAATCCGTATATACTTCCTCTTTGGAAATTTCCTCTGTGAGAGTATCTATTCTCGCCTGAAACTCATCAATTTCGTTTTCAAGGCGGCGCATTTCATTTTTGCGGGCGGCATCTGCACTTCTCTGCTGTTTGTTTCGATAGGCTTTTACCTGTTTTTCCTTTGAAAGTTCTGCGGATTTTCTTAATTTCTCGGCATCGGCGGATTTTTTCTCGGCAGCCTGCTCCTCACGGAGAACCTCCGTATATTTTTCAAAGCCGTATTCATGAATACGATAGGAATTATTTGTAAGTTCAATTAACCTGTCAGCGATTTTGCTGAGTAAGTATCTGTCATGGGAAACAAAAATTATGGTTCCCGTATATTCTTCCATAGCCTTTTCAATGGCTTCCTTTGAGGACAAATCAAGATGATTTGTAGGTTCGTCAAGAATCAATACGTTTCCGTGTTCCTGCATCATGATTGCAAAGCATAATTTTGCACGTTCGCCGCCGCTTATAACGCCTGTTTCCTTGAAAACGTTTTCGCCCGTGATTCTGACCTGTGCGAGCAGACTCCTGACTTCAAGGTCTGACATGGACGGATAACGGCTGTGTATTTCTTCCATAACGGTTAATTCTTTATTTAAGTTTGTGCTTTCCTGCTCAAAGTAAGAAATTTTAATATTGCTGTTCCAGCGGACAATGCCCTTATGCGGGAGCTGTTCCTGAATTATTCTTAAAAGGGTGGATTTTCCTATGCCGTTATCGCCTATTATGCCTATTTTGTCGCCACGCCTTACTTCAAAGCTTATATCGGGAACAAGAGTTTTTCTTTCTGCGCCTTTTCCGACTGATATATCAATATTTTTAACTTTGAGAACGTCTATGGGCGGTTCAACCGCATAAGTAAAACTTATTTTTGCGTTTTTGTTATCGTGGACGGGTCTTTCAACGAGTTCTATATTTTCAAGCTGTTTTCTGCGGCTTTGTGCCATTTTTGTAGTAGAAGCACGGACAAGGTTTTTCGCAACATAATCTTCAAGCTTTGCAATTTGTTTCTGCTGCATTTCATATTCTTTTTCCTGACGGATATCATTTTCTTCACGCTGACGGACAAAAGCCGAATAATTACCCCTGTAACGTTTAAGCACTCCCCTTTCGATTTCGCAGATACTTGTACAAAGCCTGTCAAGAAAATATCTGTCGTGGGAAACTATAAGGACTGCGCCCCTGTAAGTTTTGAGGTAATCTTCAAGCCACATGATAGTTTTAAAATCAAGGTGGTTGGTAGGTTCGTCAAGAATTAAAAGATTCGGTTCTTCAAGGAGAAGCTTGGATATTGAAAGCCTTGTTTTTTCTCCTCCGCTGAATCCCGAAACAGTGCGGTCAAGTTCATTTTCCGAAAAGCCCATACCGTTGAGTATCATTTTAATTTTAACGTCTGTGTTATAGCCGTCATTAGCCTCTATCCATGAGGAAAGCCTCTGGTATTCCTCTGCGGAGGAATTATCACCCGACTGTATTTCAAGTTCAATTTCACGCAGTCTTTCTATGGCTTTGTGAACGGGTTCAAAAACGCTCTGCATTTCTTCTCTTACGGTATTTTCTGAATTTAAACCGCCCATCTGTTCAAGATATCCGATAGTTGTCTTTGAGGCGATTGAAATTATACCGTCTTTTTCTGTGAACCTGTCGGGTTCTTCGTATCCCGTGAGAATTTTCAGAAGTGTGGATTTTCCGCAGCCGTTTTTTCCGACAAGACCTATCTTGTCGCTTTCGTCAATGCTGAGACAGATATTTTTAAGTATCTGGTTTCCGTTATAGAATTTATTTATATTTGTTAATCCTGCAAGCATTAAAAACTTCCTTCCGATTTATAAAATTTATATATTTAGATTAAAAAGATATTTTCTATCAAATCTGTTAATTATTGCTGTATAAAAATGCATATTGCAAATAAAATTATTTTAAGTTATAATATTATTATACTATCTAAATTAAGTATTGTCAAACAATAATTTCACTGAAAGGATAAACCTTGATGAACATAAATACATTTTATAATGGTGACGAATTTGAAGCTTATAATTATTTCGGGGCGCATATTACGGATAAAGGCATACTTTTCAGGACTTATGCACCGAATGCAGAAAAAGTTTCCGTTGTCGGAGATTTCAGCAAATGCGAAGATATCCCGATGAAAAGAATAAATGACGGCAGATTCTTTGAAATATTATGCCCTAATGCAAAAGAAGGCATGAGATACAAGTACAGAATATACAGCAATGAAGAGGATTTCATTGACCACTGCGACCCCTACGGTTTCAGTATGGAAGTCCGCCCGGGAACTTGCTCCGTAATAAGAAATTTAAACTATAAATTTACTGATAACAAATGGCTCGAAAACAGAACAGACTGCCGTGACAAGCCTATGAATATATATGAAGTTCATCTCGGTTCATGGAAAAGAAAATCAGACGAAAATGAAAAAGGCTGGTATTCATATTCAGAAATCGCTGACAAGCTTGTTGATTATCTCTGCGAATACGGCTATAATTTCGTTGAGTTAATGCCCCTCAGCGAACACCCCTGCGATGAATCATGGGGTTATCAGTGTACAGGATTTTTCGCCCCTACATCAAGATACGGCACTCCCGTTCAGCTTATGGAATTTGTAAACAAATGCCATAAGAAAAATATCGGCGTTATAATGGACTTTGTACCCTTTCATTTCGCTGTTGACAACTATGCCCTTGCGGAATATGACAGCACTAAATTATATGAGTTTCCCGATGATGAGGCAGGCTATAACGAATGGGGAAGCAAAAATTTTATGCACTCAAAAGGCGAAGTGCGTTCTTTTCTCAATTCTGCGGCGAATTATTGGCTTTCGGTCTACCACTTTGACGGTTTGAGAGTTGATGCCGTGAGAAATATGATTTACTGGAACGGCAGAGATTACCTCGGTGAAAATAAATATGCAATTCAGTTCCTCAAAGATATGAACAGCGGTCTTAAAGCCCGCCACCCCTCTGCGGTACTCATAGCGGAGGATTCCTCGGCATATCCGAAAGTTGCCTGCCCCGTATTTGACGGCGGTCTCGGATTTGGCTATAAATGGGACTTGGGCTGGATGCACGATACCCTTGAATATTTCCAGAGTGCGCCCATTTACAGAACAAGAGATTACCATAAACTCACTTTTTCCATGTTATATTTCTTTAATGAAAAATATATACTCCCACTCTCACATGATGAAGTCGTTCACGGAAAAGCTACCATTGTACAGAAAATGAACGGCTACTATGACGACAAATTCCCGCAGGCGAGGGCTATGTATATGTATATGATTGCCCATTCGGGTAAAAAATTAAACTTTATGGGGAATGAATTTGGTCAGCTCCGTGAATGGGACGAAAAAAGACAGCAGGACTGGGATATGCTTAAATACCCCATGCACGATTCTTTCAGAGAATATATTAAAAAGCTTAATAAAATATATCTGAAATATACCGCCCTCCACTACGACTATGACCCGACAAATTTCTTGTGGGAGGATTGCAGTTCCGCTGACAGGTGCGTTTATGCAATAAGAAGAAAAAGCGCAGACGGCGATATACTGGCGGTTCTTAACTTTTCCGACTGGTATCAGAAAGACTATTCCGTAAATATCGGCAAAGGATACAAAGCAGAACTTCTCCTTGATTCCGATAATCAGATTTACAGCGGTTCAACTCCTGACGGAAAAACAGAGTTCAAACAGTACGATGACCATATAGATATGAATATACCGCCGTACAGCGGAAGAATGTTTTTTCTAATTCGGAATTAAATTTGGAATTTAAATTTATAAAAAATCCCCTGTTTTCGCAGGGGGTATTTTATATTGTAGGATATAACAAAAATATATATTATTTTTTGTTATATAACACAAATTTGTACTTTTATTATTGACAATATTGTTTATTCGTGTTATAATAAACTTGTCATTAGATGACAATTAGTAAATATTATTAAGGAGTTGTTTAATTTGAGCAGATATTTTATGTGTCCAGATTGCGGTCATCGTATGAAAAAAATTGATTCAGAAAACTATTATTGTCCTTTTTGTGACCCTTTTGGAAGTGAAGATGAGGAAAGATTACCTTTGTCAGAGGCAGCCCTTATTTGGGGTTCAAGCGGAGAAGATGAAGATTATACTTTTGGATATTCAGAAGAAGAATTAAGAAATGAATTATATGGTGGCTAACCTTTTTTAAGGAGGTGAAAAATTTGAGCATATTTGGAAACAAAAAAAGAGCAGATAGACTTGAAACTCAAAATGCTATTTTAGCAAACAGAGTAGCAGAACTTGAAAATCTGTGTCAGAAAAAAGACAAAGCAGCTTTGGAAATAATATCTGATGGGCTTAGACATGGAAGTTCTATCGCTGGTCAAGAAATGGCAGCAAGAAAAAAATATTTAAAAGAAAAAAACAAGTGAAAAAGTGAAAATCCCCGTGACATCACGGGGATTTTTATTATATGATATAGAACCATGTTTCGTCCTGTTCGATTTCTTTCTTTTCGGGCTTTGAACTGCCGTACTTGAAATTGAGTTCCTGTGCCTTGATACTTACCCTTGCACCGCTTGAAACGGATTTTGTTATAAAGGCATTACCGCCTATGACAACATTTTTTCCGACAACGGTTTCACCGCCTAGAATAGACGCACCCGAATATATTGTAACGTTATCCTCTATTGTGGGGTGACGTTTTTTATTTTTAAGGGACTGACCGCCTCTTGTGGACAACGCACCGAGGGTTACTCCCTGATAAATTTTAACATTGTCGCCGATTTCGGTAGTTTCGCCGATAACTATTCCCGTTCCGTGGTCTATGAAAAAATATTTACCGATAGAAGCTCCGGGGTGAATGTCAATTCCCGTTTTGCTGTGGGCGTATTCCGTCATAATTCTCGGAATCATGGGAACTTTCAGGAGAAACAATTCATGTGCTATGCGGTTTACGAATATCGCAAAAAGCCCCGGATATGAAAATATAATTTCGTCCTTGCTGAAAGCTGCGGGGTCTCCGTCAAAAGCCGCCTGAACGTCTGTTTCTATATATTCCCTTATTTTCGGGATTTTTTCAAGGAAAGCAAAAGTAAGCTCCCGTGACTTATAGGCTATTTTTTCATCGCAGTTATTTTCGTATTCGCAGTTGTAACGCAGAACTCTTTTAATCTGTTCCGTGAGATTATATATTATATCTTCAAGAATCATAGATGTGTTGTTTCTCAGGGTACAGCTTTTGAGGGTTTTTGTCCTGAAATGTGCGGGGAAAATTATACTCCTGAGCTGGGAAATTATATTTATCAGTATATCTTCATCAGGGTGTTTGAAGGGCTTTATGCAGTCAATCGCCCTGCCGTTTTCGTAGTCGCTTGTAATCGTATCAACAAGATTATTTATTCTTTCTTCCGTAATATCCATAAATGCCTCCGTGCAGTATTCCTATTAATATACTATATTATATCACTCCGCACGAAAAATGTCAACACAAATTAAATTCGGAATTATCAGTATAATTCCTGTTCAAGATTTCGGAATTTTTCAGTGTCAAAAAATTCCGTTATTGTTATATCAAGCCCGTCACAAAGTTTTTTTATTGTTACAATTCCGATATTTTTTACATGATGATTAACAATACAATTAACAGTTGACTGCGTAACTCCCGAAATTGTGCAAAGTTTGTTTACAGTAATATTTTTCTGGCTGCAAAGTTCAATTATGCGTTCTGCAACGATTTCTGAAATTCCCATAGTATCACTCTCCAATTTAATTATTGTTTTAATTATGATACCATTTTTAATAGAAAACACTTGTTGATAAATCGTTACTTTCGACAAGAATTTTTTCGTTAGGCATAATGCACAAATCGAGCATTTAAACTTTGTACACAAAGATTAACGATAAAACGTTGACTTTTTATGGATTATGTGTTATAATACATATAACGATAAATCGTTAATAGAAAATCTGCGGTAAATCAACTGTACTGATAGTCCGTATACGAAAGGAGGATAATTATGGGTTGTGTTATTGGTGGCTGGCTGGCTATAATCACTTACATTGGTGCAGGTCATGTAATCAAATATTATTGCAGATAATCAATAACTAAATGGTTACTTAACAACAAAAAAGTCTTTCGTGTACAGTGCGAAAGACTTTATTTTTTATATAATGCAAATATTGACATATGTTTAATAATCTGTTATAATTAATTTATTATTAAAATAATATACAGGGGGATTTTTATGGGAAATGTACTCGAAGTAAAAGAACTTTCCAAAAAATATACCAAAGTCTTTGCAGCCGAAAAGGTTTCCTTTGAGATAGGCGAAGGGGAAATTTTCGCTCTCATAGGTCCTAACGGCGCAGGAAAAACCACTACAATACGAATGATTGCAACTCTGCTTACTCCCACTGAGGGAGATGCAACAGTCGCAGGTTACAGCATTGTAAAAAACCCGTCAAAAGTCAGGGAATGTATTACATATCTCCCAGATGAGGCAGGTGCTTATAAGACCATGAAAGGCATTGAATATCTCAAATTCATGGGCGGACTTTTCACCGAGGACAGCAAAAAAATCAATGAATTTGTCGAAAGGGCTAAGGAAATAAACGGTCTCGGCGAAAGATTAAATGATAAAATAGGAACTTACAGCCGTGGAATGATTAGAAAATTACTGCTTTCCCGTGCCGTAATGACAAAGCCGAAACTTGCAATTCTTGACGAACCAACAAGCGGTCTTGATGTCCTCAATGCCCTTGATATAAGAAAAACCATAAAGCGTCTTGCCCGTGAGGAGAATATGTCTTTTCTTCTGTCGTCACACAATATGCTTGAAATAGAATTTGTTTCTGACCGTGTGGGAATAATCTCAAAAGGGCATTTAATGGTTACGGGCAGAACAGATGAACTGAAAGAAAGATATAACGCTCCCAATCTCGAAGAAGTTTTTGAAAGGGTGGTGCTTGAAAATGAAGTTCATTAACCTGCTGAAAAAAGAACTTAAAGAACTCATCAATGCCCAGATGATAGCAAGCCTTTTGGTTGTTATGGCTTTGCTTGTTGCCATGGGAAATATGATGTCCTCAACAATAAATGAAATCTCAAATACAGAGTATAAAGTATCTCTCAGCGACAGGGACGACACGGATTTTACAAAATCATTATTAGACCAGCTTGAAAAAGACGGTTCTGTTATTACACTTATCAAAACAGAGGGCGACAATTATTCCGAAATACTCAAAGAAAACAACCTCGACAGCATTATAATTATTCCCGAAGGCTTTACGGATTTGATAAACAAAAACGAAAAACCCGAACTTATAACTGTTTCAAGAATGGAATCCGCCGCCATGATGTCAAATATCAGCAATCATACTTCCGATGTCACAAACCTTATAAATACATATATATACAAGGAACTGTCCAAAAAAGCGGGAATCACGGAAGAAGAACTGAATTATATGACAAGTCCCGTGAATATTGTCGAAAATACCGTTGTTGCCGATAAATCCGCAAATATCTCGGTTGAGACAATAATGAACAATGTCATGATGAAAAATCAGATACTTCCCATTGTGGTATTTATACTTATCACTATGGTTTCGCAGACAATTATGAACGCCATCGCAAACGAAAAAATTGACAAAACCCTTGAAACTCTCCTGTCTGCACCTGTTTCAAGAAGTTCTATAATCGGAGCAAAAATGCTTGCGGCGGCAATAGTTGCCATGCTTAATGCGGCTTTTTACATGGTAGGCTTTTCGTCTTTCATGTCAAAAACAACCAACAGCACAAATTTATCATCAAATATGGACAGCTTAAAAGAAATGGCAGAGGGCGCAAGTTCTGTCGGGGACATACTTTCAACTGAGGCGAAACTCTCACAGCTTGGATTGTCCCTCGGAATTACAGATTATCTTCTCGTAGGCTTACAGCTTTTCATAACAATAATGATATGTCTTTCGGTATCAATAATACTCGGTGCGCTTGTAAATGATACAAAATCATCACAGACAATGATTATGCCCCTGCTTATGCTTGCGATGATTCCCTATATGATATCTATTTTTGCGGATATAAACAGTCTGCCTGTTGTATTCAAAACGCTTGTATATGCAATACCTTTCACACATACTTTCTCTGCCATGAGTAATTTAATGTTCGGGCATTACAGCTTGTTCTTCGGCGGAATTATATATCAGATTATAGTTCTTGCGGTGTGTATGTTCTTTGCACTCAGACTTTTCAACTCGGACAAAATACTCACAATATCGCTTAATTTCGGAAAAAAAGACAAGCAGAAAACAAACTCTGATACGTGAGGAATCAATATGGAAAAGAAAACAACAAACTGCGAAAGCTGTACAAACTATGTCTATGATGAGGACTGTGAATGTTATGTCTGCATGATAGACCTTGATGAAGATGAAATGATGAGATTTTTGCAGGGTACAAATTATTCCTGTCCCTATTACCGCCTTGATGACGAATACGGAATCGTAAGGCATCAGAACTGAAAAAATCCCCCTTACGGGGGACTTTTTTTATTTTCCGTTGTATTTTATGCAGAGCATTGTCAGGTCATCAAACTGCGGAGCTTCTCCGACAAATTCATCAATGCTTTCTTTCATTGTATTGACAAGCATTTCAGGCGGGAGATTCGGGTCACGGTTAAGAGTTTCAATCATTCTGTCAGTGCCGAAAAGTTTGTTTTCCTCATCGGTAGCTTCGGGTGCGCCGTCAGTATACAAAAAGAGTACACCGTTCTTTTCAATTTCAAATTCATATTCACGGTATCTTATGCCTTCCATAGCACCCACGACAAGACCGTGCTTATCCTTGAAAAGTTCAAAGTTTCCGTCTGCTTTTTTGATAATGGGGTATTCATGCCCTGCGTTTGCGGCGGTGACATGACCTGTTGAGATATCCATAATTCCGAACCACACGGTTACGAACATATCGTTCGGATTATTTTCGGAAATTCTGCTGTTTAATTTTTCAAGGACTTCTTTCGGGGATATTTCGGTCTTTGCAAATTCTCTGATGAGTATTTCCGAAATCATCATAAAAAGAGATGCGGGAACGCCTTTTCCTGAAACGTCCGCTATTGCAAGTCCCAGATGACTTTCGTCAATGAAGAAGAAATCATAGAAATCTCCGCCGACTTCTTTTGCGGGTGTCATGGAGGCAAATATTTCAAATTCTTCTCTCTGCGGGAAATCCGTTGACAGCATTGAAGTCTGAATTTTTGATGCAAGGTCAAGTTCCGTTGAAACTCTCTGTTTTTCTTCTGCAAGCTTGACATTCTCGTTTGTATACCTGTCTATTTCAATGGCAAGTTCGGAAATGTCCTCGGCAAGCACGCCTATTTCGTTTCGTGACCTCATTTCCTTTACAATCTTAGTAACCGACCTGCTGTCTTTTGTATCCATATAAGCCGCAACGCTTTCCTTTATTTTCAAAAGGGGCTTTAATACTGCGAAATACAGGAAGAATACAAGCGCAAAGCCTATCATAAGGAAAAAGAATGTTCCTATTCTCAGGAGAGTTTCCATTCTGCTGCGCAAAGATTTTAACTCGTCTTTCAAATCATACAGAAGGCAGAAAGCACCGACAGGTTTTCCCTCGGATTCAATGCACTTAAAAGCTGCATAATATTCATTTCCTTCTGTACCGTCATCAAACCCGATATATTCATAAACTGTATCTTCCTGACCGCTTATAAGCATTTCGGAAATTTCGTTTATATCGAAATCTACTTTTGTGCCATATTCCTGATTTTTGGATTCTTCGCCAATGAGAGACGCAAAGATAAAGCCTCTCGTTTCGGGTCTTATGTCAACAAAATATACATGGCTGTAATCCATGTTTAAATTTTTAAAAAGATATTTTGAAGAAAGAACACTATAAATACTTCTGACAAGAGCAAGTCTTACTTCATATGGTTCATTTTCTGCTTTTTTAAGTGCCTGTTCTATAACACGGTTATAATTTTTGTCTAACAAATCCAATTCCGCTTCGGCATCTTCAATTGATTCTTCTTCATCTGTTTCGCTTGACGGTTCAGTATCAGTCGGTATGAGATTCTCATAATCTATACCTATATCTTTTCCTGCTCTGACAAAAAGCTCTCTTATCAGTTCATATTCTTCATTTGTGTTATTCTTTTCAACTTCATCTGTATTTGTTTCGGCTAAATCAAATGCCCATTTGGGAACTTTCCAAAATTCACCCGCATCTGATATCACGTTGGATATATCTCTTGACATAAGTTCGTTCTTATCTTCAAGAAAAGCGTCATTACGTTCTTTATATGCGATTATGCTGATTGAGACAATCGCAAGAATAAAGCAGAAAACAGTTGTTACTTCAACCTGAAACAGCAGTCGTCTGTTTTTCTTTTTAGCTTTCATACTATTTCCCTTTCAAATTTACTTCAAATATATTTTACCACAAGACAGAATTTCAGTCAATAGTTTTTTCTTTATTAAAAGTGACAAATGTCACTTTCAAAATGACGGAATACACCTTATATTTTCCTGAAAAATCCTGTATTATATAATTAAGGAAAAAACATAAGACTTTCACGAAAGGGTGATATATATGATGTCAGTTTTAATTATTATTCTTCTGGCGGCTGTGATAGTTGCCCCGATATTAATACCTGTCCTGATAACTGTATTTATAGTAAAGCTTGTAAAGAAATCAAAGCAGAAAAATCAGGAAAATTCCGAAAATCAGGAAACTCCCGCAAAACCTCCCAAACCGAAACGTGAACCTTTAAGCCCGTCCGCAGTAATGCTTCTGATAGGCACGGCATTTATAGTCCTTTCGGGAATTGCTTTCGGCGTTGCAAGCTGGGTGAAAACTACTCCAATGGGCAGGGTGGGCATAATGTTCATAGCCTGTGCGGTATCATTCGGACTCAGCGGATTTTTCAGAAAAGTATTCAAACTCAACGGCACATCTGTTTCATTCTACACATCGGGAACAATTTTCGTGTCAGTAACGCTTATAACCGCAGGATATTACAATATATTCGGCAACTGGTTCTCGGTAAGCGGACAGGGTGCGGGAATACTCTACATGACAGCCTGCATGATAATATCGGCACTTTCAATATTCGCATATAATTTATACAATCACAAAGCTTTTTCATATGTCGGAATATCCGCAGGATTTCTTGTTGTCCCCTGTATTATTTATCAGTTTGCGGAAACTTTCAGACAGGCAGCACTCCTTGCAGTAATTTTCCAGACAATAATCACGGCACTGATTAAAATATTTAAAGTTCAGAGAATAACTCCTTTCAAAAAACAGATTGATATTGTAGGTTCTGTTTTTTCTGTAATTCTCGCAGTATTCTCAATGATATTCGTATTTGACGGTTCATTCAGGGTAAATATGGATTCCGTGATAATTCTCGCATTAATAATAGCACAGCTTATATTTTACGGAATTTGTTTTGAAAACAAGGGTCTTATCTCGGCAGAAAGCATAGTATGTATCTATACAGCCTTTGTAATATCAATAATGGCTGAAAATATGTTCAATGACGATATAGGAACAATTGTTTTCGGAGTTGCAACTGTTCTTGTATGCGTTGCACACAGATTTGTACCTCATCTTAAAAATGATTTTACTGTAATATTTACTTTCGCAGCAGGAGTTATAGGTTCGATTATATCCGCATCAAGAGGATATGACGAATATTTTGCATACGGAATGATTCCCCTGCTTTTAATGACTTTCATGACAGCAACTTATATATTCAATGAAAGTGCAGGCATACAGACTCTTTCGGGACTGATTTCGCCTATACTTTTCTGCTATATCGCAAATAACTATATGCATTATTTCTTCAAAGTATCGGATATGCCCGACAGCGACATAACGGCAATAGTTCTCGGAATACTTGCATTTGCAATGACAGCGGTTTCGGCACTGATAATATATCTCCCAAAATATGCATTTTCATTCCATGCAAAACACCCGCTGAAAAGCAATATGATAATATATGCAAATATTTATCTTTCGGCATATGCACTTTTCCGCACAAGCGAATATTCAAGATTTATAATCATACCCATAACAGTTTGTATCATTCATTTCTTTGTATCGAACAAGATGAGCAATAATCTTGCCTCGGCAGGTTCGGTTGCGTCTTTGATTATAATGGCGCATACTCTTTCGGAACACTTCTCAGATAAAAACAATGATATAACAATGTATGTAATGTTCGGACTGTTTATACTCCTCATGACTGCATCAAGAATATTTTTCAAAGAATCTTTCATGGTTAAAACAGAAGAAAAAACAGCGTTTGACACTTCACTCATAGGCGGAGCGGTTACTATATTCCTCATGCTTGACGGAAACAAGACACATTCATTTTTCACACTTCTTGCGACAGCAGTATATTTCGCCTGCTTTGTCAAGAAAAATACTTCAAAGGATTCCGCCTGCATACTGCTTTCAATATCAGCGGTTTTAACTGCATTTGCTTTCATAAACAGACCGTTTCTTGTATCGGACAACGAACTTGTAACGGATAAAATAACCCTTGCAATAATCGCCCTCACGGGAACGGCTTACAAATTTATCTGGAAATCTCACCCGTCAGCATCAAAAATTTCCTCAACATTCATATATATGCTTTCGTTCGCAGGACTTATATTCGATGCGGTAAAATTCCATACGGCAGGAAATACTATATTTGTACTCTGCATTACAACGGGAATTATGATACTTTCATTCATGACAAAAAGCAAAACATGGTTCACAGCTTCTTCAATAGCACTTGCATTTATAACCATCTATTCGTCAAGAAAATACCTCATGACAATGGGCTGGTGGGCATATCTTTTCATGGTTGGAATTATCCTCATAACAATTGCTTCCGCAAACGAATACTGCAAACAAAAGGGCATTTCCCTCAAAGACAAACTCGCTCTTAAATTCAGCGACTGGTCATGGTAAATCAGAAAAACGGCACAGACAATGTGCCGTTTTTTATTGAAATTTCTTAAATCATATGCTATAATTTAATTATACTTAATCAAGGGGGGCTTATTTTTCTTGCTTAAAATATTTTCGGTTTTTCTTCTTATTTTCGGGCTTTTCGGTATGCTTGGCTCTCTTGCGTGGATTCTCCGCAGAGGAAACACAAATAAAGTAACAATATGCTTTGCCGTCTGTCAGGGTGCTATTGTTCTGTGGATTATCTCTCAGCTTATGATATTGTTTTCCGTCACGAAATATCAGCTATGGATAAGCTATATTGTGGGCAATATCGGGATAAGCGTATTTTCTCCCATGTGGCTTATATTCTCGTCTGAATTTTCCGACATAAAACATAAGTATATCGGATTTGCACCCGTGATATCACTTTTTTCGATTATAATAACCGTCACAAACCCTTTTCACAGTCTTTACTATGCGGAATTTGAAAAGGGAAACATATCTTACGGATTGTTATTCTACGTCTTTCAGGTGATATATTATATTTTTATAATAGCAGGCATTACTATGATGTGCATTAAGCACATAAGGGGCAAATCAAAAATAACAAAACAGATTATGCTTTTAACGCTGTCTGCGGCTGTTCCCATGGCTGTAAACACTCTCACGGTAACAAGAATAATAGATGTAGGAATAGAGCTTACACCGCTGTTTTTCGCCTTTTCAAGCATTATGATTCTCATAGCCATAAGCCGTTTCGGACTTCTTAACATAAACAGGATAGCAATTAATGATACTATAAATAACATATCTTCCGGGGTCATAGTCTTTGACAGTGAGGATAATCTCTCATACATAAACAGATATGCTGAAAATATTTTTCCTGATATATATAATTTCAATGACTTTTGCAAGAAAAATAATATCAGCAATCCCGAAAACTTAAATGAAATAAATTTAAATAATAATTATTACCATATTGAACAAAGCTTTTGCGAAAACAAATCAGGCGAATTAATGGCGAGAATCATCGTTATAAACAATGTCACAAAATATTACGAACTCGCCGAAACCGAAAGACAATTGAGCATTGAACAGGAAAGAAACCGCATAGCTCAGGAAATTCACGACTCCGCAGGGCATACTTTCACCATGATTAGTTCCCTTGCAAGAATGTTACAGGTAAAAGCCTCGGAAAATCGGGAAATTGCTGAGTATATCAGCGAAATAGACGGACTTTCAAGGAGCGGTGTAACTCAGTTGAGGTGTTCAATAAATAATCTCCGTGACGATACTTTTATGACTTCCGTAACGGGCGCAGTCCGTTCAATTGCAGATGCCGTCAGAAATATAAAGATAGATTTGTGTATTCAGGGTACTGAGGACGAAAAATATTCTTTCTGTATCCGTCAGGTCTATGACAACTGCCGTGAAACCGTCACAAATGCCATGAGATATTCAAATGCCGAACATATCGACATAATTATAAAATTCCTGCCCGAAAGACTTGAAATATATATTCTTGACAACGGCAAGGGCTGTAAAAATATAAAAGAAAACAACGGTCTCAGCGGTATAAGGCAAAGAACAGAATCTCTCGGCGGTACGGTGCGTTTCAGTTCCGTTGAGGGCGAAGGTTTTACAACAATAATGAAATTTCCGGTTAAATAAATTCGGAATTAGAAATTCGGAATGCGGAATTATTAAAAATTTAAGTAAAGGGGGCTTGGGGGCGAAATTTCCCCATTCAAAATATGATAAATGTTATTATTGCCGATGATGTGAAAATTCTGCGTGAGGGGCTTAAAGCCGTTCTCTCACAGGAAGAATCAATAAAAGTTATAGCAGAGGCTTCAAACGGAAAAGAGGCTTTTGAAATGAGTGTCAGATATAAGCCCGATGTTGTTCTTATGGATATGCGTATGCCCGAATATGACGGCAGCTACGGCACACGGGAAATAAAACAGAAATTAAACGGCGTTAAAGTCCTTGTGCTGACTACCTTTGACGACAAGGAAACTGTAAACAAGGCGATGTCAAGCGGTGCGGACGGCTATATCCTCAAAGAAATGGACAACGAACAGATTATAAATTCAATAAAAGCCGTTGCGGGCGGTATAAATGTTTTCTGCGACAATATTTTCCGTTCAATAAAAAAAGAAACATCTGTTCCGCAGGATTCAAGGAGCTTCGACCTCACAGAACGGGAGAAAGATTTTCTGCGCCTTATATGTGACGGCTGTGACAATAAAGAAATAGCGTCAAAATTATTTCTTGCGGAGGGTACTGTCAGAAACGGCATTTCAAAACTCCTCGAAAAATTAAATCTCAAAGACAGAACACAGCTTGCGGTTTTCGCAATAAAAAATAATATAATTTAGATATTATTCAAAATGGGGGCAATTTTCGCCTTTTGAGGCTTGCCTGTTCACTCACTTCATTGCATTGCGTTCGTTCATACGGCAAGGGCGAAATTTCCCCCAAGCCCCCTTGAATTTTCGCAATAAAAAATAATATAATTTAGACACATTTTGTTAATCATGTCAAAACTCACTAAAAATTATAAATATTTTGTGCATGATTATGAAATTTTTTTAAAAATTTTGGAATTTTAAAAACTTTTTGTTAATATTAGTTCGCAATTATTGACAAATCGCAAAACAAGTGGTACAATATAAATAATAAATTTTTATTATTTATATTACGATATGAAGGGAATGAACTGAATGGAACGTGAAAAAATTCTTATCACTTGTGACAGCACTGCTGATTTGCCAAAAGAATTAATTAAGAAATACGGCATAGAAGTACTGCCTCTGAATGTTACCCTCGGCGACAAAGTTTACCATGACGGAGTTGACGTAAACCCTGACGACATATTTTCTTTTGTTTCAACAAAAGGGACTCTCCCTAAAACAACAGAGCCTACTTCTGCGGAAACTTTCAAGTTCTTTGCACCTCTTGTGCGTGAAGGTTATCATATAATACACTTCACTATCAGCTCACAGATGTCACAGTCATACACAAATGCAGAGATAACTGCAAAGAAACTCGGAAATATAACTGTTATCGACACGGGAACAGCTTCATGTGCAGAGGGTATGATTGTACTCAATGCCGCACAAATGCTTGAAGAAGGTCATTTTTTCAACGAAATAGTTGACAGTTCCAATTTTATGATAGGCAAGATAAGAGCGACTTTCGTTGTTGATAAAATGGATTTTCTTTATAAGGGCGGAAGATGTTCGGCTCTCGCAAGATTTGGTGCAACAATGTTCAATATAAAGCCGAATATAATTGTTACAAAAGAGGGAAAACTCGATGTTGACAAAAAATACAGAGGAAAATTCCCTGATGCCGTTGAAAAGTTTCTTAATGAAGAACTCGGTGATGGCAGCAGCATCGACAACGACAAATTTTTCCTTGTGCATACGGGCGCAGACAGCGATATACTTGAAATGTGCGAAAAGCGCATAAAGTCCGTAGTAAAGCCGAAACACCTCTATACAGTCAAATCAGGCTGTACAATTGCATCTCACCTCGGTCCGAATGTAATTGTCCTTATATTCATGAAGAAATTCGGCGGAAGCTGGTAATTATTTGAATTTTTAAATCTTAAAAAAAAATTCCCGAAAGCTTAATTGCTTTCGGGTTTTTGATTATTACATAAGTCCAAGCTGTGATTTTTTGGAAAGTATCCTGTAAACGCTGTCATTAATTCTGCTTTCGGAAATTGTACCGTTTCTTACGGCGTTGCATACACCCTCAACGGCTGCCGAAAGGTCATAGGGCATAAGGACTATATCAACACCTGCCTGTATTGCCATTACCGCAGAATCTCCCGAACCGTAAACATTCGCAATAGTATTCATCTGGTGGGAATCCGTAATTATAATTCCGCCGAATCCGAGTTCATATCTGAGGAGATTTGTAACGACTTCATAGGACAAATCCGAAGGGAGATTGTCGCCTACTCCCGAAATTATCTGATGACCTACCATTATACAGCTTACACCGCCGTTTATTCCGCTCTGAAACGGGATAAATTCTTCTGCACGGAGCTGGTCAAGGGTTCTGTCTATGGTAACAAAAGAATCCGTATGAGTATTTCCGCCCTCTGCGCCAAGTCCGGGGAAATGTTTAAGCGTAGCGCAGACACCTGTGCTTTGCAGACCCCAAACAACATTATTTATCATATCGGCAACTATCTGCGGATTACTGCTGAAAATTCTTTCGCCGAGTTCGTTGTAGGGATTTATGTTCACGTCCGCAACAGGCGCAAAATCAAGGTTGAATCCGAGATTGCTGAGATATCCGCCTATTGTACTGCCTATGTTATAGGCTGAGGCTGTATCGTCCGTTGCCCCGTAATAAGCCATATTATAGAAAGAAGTCATTCCGAGGTTATCGGCAACACGGTTTACATAACCGCCCTCCTCATCAACGGAAATAAACATTCCCACACCGCAGGTATCTTTTGCATACTGCTGGGAATTGATTATCATGCTTGCGGTCTGTTCGGAGCTTTCTATATTATTTGCAAAATAAATAATACCGCCTACGGGGTAATTTTTTATTCCCTTTTTAGTGTCCTCGCCTGCGTAGTTATCGCTGTAACCTGCAAGCTGTTCGGGGGTTACTATAAACATCTGGCAGACTTTTTCTTCAAGCGTCATATAATCCATCAACTCCTGAACGGAGGCATTTTTCGGGGGAGTTCTTTTCTCGGAGGATTCCTGAGAGTTTTCATTGTTTTCGCTGTTGTTTTCCTCATCTGAAACGATTTCGCCGTTTTCGTTGGTAGTTTCTTCTTTTTTTTCTTTTTTCTTGCCTGCATCGGGATTTTCCACGACAAGACCGTTTTCGGGGGGGGCAAAAGTCGGGAGTTCCTCTGTATTCACGGCAGTTGTTTCGGTATGTTCCTGTTTCTTTTCCTGAGTTGCAGTCTGGACAGTTTCATTTCCTGCGCCTGAACGCTTTTTGGATTTACCGCTTACAGCCTTTGTAAAGGGCGGTTCTGTTAATTCTTCCGTACTTTCCTCCGTACCTGTCTGAATATCCGTTGAAACTATCTGCGGTTCAAAATCGGAACTTTCAGCAACATCAACTTTTCCGCAGCCGCTTAAAATCATACAGCAGCCAAGTGCGGCAGTGAGAATTTTTTTGATATTCATTTTGTTAAATCATATCCTTTCAGCCCCGTTTTTATCTTTATCTTGCGGGTATAATATTATTCTGACACATTATGATATTTAAATACAAAAAAAGCGAAAAACAAGCGGATATGCAATATATCCGCATTTAATAATTTTATCGGTTATTTGTTTCGTTACCGAGATTCGGAGAAGTTTTGAGAGCAGCGGCTACTCTTTCCTTTGTACGCTTTATATCCATGAGGTTCTTGTTATAGGAAGTTTCGGTTTCGTTGAGCATTTTAGCCACTGAAAGTGCAGCGGCAGCCTCTATGTTTTTTGCAGAAGCCTGCGCCTTTGAAAGAATTTCGTAAGCTTTTTTCTTAGCCTCCTCAACAACAGCCTCCTTTGAACATATCTGGGCTGCTCTTTCCTCGGCTTTTCTTATGATAGCCTCAGCATTTATTTTAGCCTCATTGAGTATTCTCTGGCAGTCGTATTCGATTTTCTTTGCCTCTTTGAGTTCGTGGGGCAGGTTAAGCCGTATATCATTAATAAGCTCCTTCATGCGTTCGCCGTCAATAAATTTCTTATGACCTCCAATCGGAAGCGTCATGGCTTTGTCAAGCAGAGCTTCCATTTCTTCAAGTATTTCGTCAATGCTCATAATATCAACCTCTCAAATTTTATTTTTCCTTTACAAGTCTGTCCGTTATATCGCCGAGAATCTGTGACGGTACAAAGTGGCTTATATCTCCGCCGAAATAGGCTATCTGTTTTACAACGCTTGAACTGAGGTACATATTTTCCGCCGCCGTTGTCAGGAAAACAGTTTCCGCACCTGCATAGAGTTTCTTGTTTGCGAGAGCCATCTGAAATTCATACTCAAAATCGCTGACGGCACGCAGACCCTTGACAATTGCGATTGCTCCGACATTTCTCACATAATCCGCAAGCAGTCCGTCAAGAATATCAATAACGACATTATCGAGGTCTCTTGTCACAGCCTCTATCATGAGCATACGCTCGGTAGCGGTAAAGCTCGGTGCATTTTTTCCCGCATTTCTTGAAATAAGCACAATAACCCTGTCGAAAAGCTTTGAAGCTCTTGTAATTATATCAAGGTGTCCCAGTGTAACGGGGTCAAAACTTCCGGGGCAGACGGCAATTCTTCTCATTCTTCATCTTCCTCCTCAGAGGGCTTTATAAATATTGCAATATTTATTTTGCCATAGCTGTAAATTTTTCTGAGTTTCATATTATCGGGCGCAGAGGGTTCGGGAGCATCTTTTTCGTATTCGCATATAATTGTTCCGCCGTCCCTGAGCTTTACGGCACACAGGGGGAGTATTTTTTCTATATGCCCGTGTCTGTAAGGAGGGTCAAGAATTATTATATCAAAAGTTTCTGATGTACTTTTAATGTAGTCATAGCTGTCTCTTGCAACAACGGCTGAACTTGACACAAAGCCAGTATTTCTGATATTTTCGTTCACACAGCTTAAAGATTTTCTTGAACTGTCAACAAAAACGGCTTTTTTTGCGCCTCTGCTGAGAGCCTCAATGCCCATCTGACCGCTTCCCGCAAAGAGGTCAAGAACACAGGAGCCTTCTATATCAAATTGTATGGCTGAAAAAACAGCCTCCTTTACTTTGTCGCCCGTAGGTCTTACGTCCATGCCTTCGGGGGCGATAAGTTTTCTTCCTCTTGCCGTACCTGTGATAACTCTCATAACAAAATCCTTTCCGTATCAGTTTACACACACTACATTATACAATATTTTCCTTAATTTGTCCATATAATTTTCAAAAATAAGTTATATCCCACAAAAAAAATATATTTTCTGTCTCTTTTTTTTACATAGCAAAAACTGATTAATGCCAAAATTAACAAATACTATTGACTAATGCAGCTTTTTGGTGTATTATATATAGTGTACAGGTAAAAATCTACGGGAGCAGAATCTATAAATGATAAAAAAATTAACTATTATAATGCTGGGTTTCTTCATGATTATGTGCTGTCTTGTTGTGTGTTACAGATATTCGACAGTTGTGCTGAACAAGAAAAAATACCCCGTTTTCGGCGTTGATTTGTCGCACTATCAGGGAGATGTGGACTGGAAGAAACTCGAACGGCAGGGCGTTCAGTTCGCTTTTATCAAAGCTACCGAGGGAAGCGGTCATGTGGACGAATCCGTTGCGGATAACCTTAAAAATTCCGCAGACACAAATATTGCCGTTTCCTGCTATCACTTTTTCAGTTTCGACAGCGCAGGCGAAACTCAGGCGGAAAATTTTATAAATACCGTCCCTGTTGAAAGTATTGATATGCCTCCCGTCATAGATATAGAATATTATGCGGATAAAAGCCGTAACAAGCCAAGTTTTGAGCATACGGAGGCTATTCTTACTCCTCTGCTTGAAATTCTCGAAGAACATTACGGAAAAAAGCCGATAATATATGCAAACCACTCCGTCTATCTCAGATACATCAAGGAAAAATATTCCGATTATCCGCTATGGGTCAGAAATACCCACGAAGAACCAACTTTCGCAGAATGGAAGTTCTGGCAGTATTCCGACAAGGGTATGCTTGAAGGCTATTTCGGAAAAGAAAAATATATTGACTATGATGTATACTGCGGAAGCAGAGAGGAATTTGAAAAAGAATTTGATTTATCCACAAGGAGGACCAAAAAATGAAATACTATGTAGGAATCGACCTCGGAGGTACTAATATCGTTGCGGGCGTTGTTGATGAGGATTATAACATCATCGCCAAGGCAAGCACCAAGACAAACTGCCCCCGCCCCGACAGGGAAATTGCAAACGATATGGCTAAAATGGCTGTGCAGGCTGTAAAAAATGCAAAACTCACTCTCAGCGATATTGAATGGATAGGCATAGGCACTCCCGGTATCGCAAACAGCAAGACAGGCATTATTGAGTATTCAAACAACCTCGGATTCAAAGATACTCCGATGGTAAGATACATTGAAGAAGCTATCGGCAGAAAAGACACTCCCGTTTTCATTGAAAATGATGCAAATGCTGCGGCTTACGGTGAATTTGTCGCAGGTGCGGCAAAGGGCGCAAAAAATGCCGTATGTATCACACTCGGTACAGGCGTTGGCGGCGGAATTATCATTGACGGAAAAATTTATTCGGGTTCAAATTTCGCAGGCGCAGAAATCGGTCACACTGTTATCGAAGTTGACGGCGCACAGTGTTCATGCGGAAGAAAAGGCTGTTTTGAGGCTTATTCCTCGGCAACGGGTCTTATCCGTATGTCAAAGGAAGCTATGGAGGCATTCCCCGACAGTATCATGAATAAAATGGCTCAGGAAAAAGGAAAAGTTACTGCAAGAACTTCATTTGACGCTATGAGGGCAGGCGACAAAACCGCAAAAGATGTCGTTGACAAATACATAAAATACCTCGCAGCAGGTATCACAAATACCATAAACATTTTCCAGCCCGATGTACTTTGCATTGGCGGCGGCGTATGCAATGAGGGCGACCCGCTTCTCCTCCCCATGAAAGAACTTGTAAAGAAAGAAGTCTACACAAGAAATTCCGAAAAGAACTGCGATATCGTTATCGCAAAACTCGGAAACGATGCAGGCATAATCGGTGCGGCTTTCCTCGGCAGAGCTAACCAGTAACACAAGAATACAGATATTTTCGGCTGTATGCACAAAGATATTTCCATAATTTTGTGCATATGGCTGATTTTTTATTTCATATGCAACATTTCCCCCTTTTTTTTACACTGTATTTATGAATCGGTTCAAAGGAGGGGATTTTTATGAACGATTTCCCGAAAGATGTGAAACTTGCCCGGCAGGGCGACAGTCAGGCTTTTGCAAGACTTTATGCCCTTGTATACAAAGATATGTACCACATAGCACTTTACAGCCTCAGAAATTCCCATGATGCCTGTGATGCCGTAAGCGATGCGGTACTTGACGCATTTTCCTCAATAGGAAATTTAAGGGACGAAAACGCTTTCAGAAAATGGATATTCAAAATACTTACCGTGAAAATCAAAAACTATCAGGCGGAATATTACTCGGATACGGAGGATTTAAACGAAATCAATGAACCCGTTGAGGAGTTTGATTACGAAAAAACAGAACTCGGTCAGGCTCTCGACAAACTCGACCCGCAGTCAAGGCTTATACTTTCAATGTCCGTCTTGGAGGGCTACACAAGCGAGGAAATTTCAAAAATATGCAGTCTCAAATCAGGTTCGGTGCGTTCAAGGCTGAAACGCATAAAGGAACGCTTAAAGCTTGAACTTGCCGAAAAATTTTAAAGGACGGGAGATGTTCTTATGAATGAAAATAATAAAAAAGTAAGGGATTACCTCGAAAAAGAGGAAGTCCCCGAAAAATTAAGCCCCGAAAATATCGCAGAAATGCTCGGTGAAAACGCTCCGCAGAAGAAAAGAAAAAATATTTCCGCTGCGGGAAGAATTGCCGCACTTGCGGCTGCCTGCGTAGTCATAGTCGGCGGAACTGTCCACTTTGCAGGTCAGAAAAATCTTTTCAATAAAAAACAGAATACACCCGATACTGTCATAAAAACCGACAATCAGGATTCGGGAAATTCAAAAGATGACGATTCCGAAACCACTACCAAAGCAAATACTGAAAACCCCACGGAGCAGGTTGTTGTAAAATCTTATATGAACGGTGCGGAAAGCTACGAACAGATTTATACCATGTTTGAGAAATCCGCTAAAAGATATAACAAAAAATACAACTCAACACGTTCTTATGGTGCAAAATCAAACGGCTTTACCGATGATGTTATTGAATATGCCGTGGAAGAATCAGGTGATGATTCCGAGGGCGTTTATTATGACAACAGTGAAGTTTTAGCTCCAAAAACGAACTCCGATATGTACGATTCTCAGATGAATGGAGCAGTAGGCGGTATGGGCGGAGATATCAGCCCAAATGATGAATTTATAGCCGCTCCCAAAAATTCCGATGAAGAACCGACAGAAGAACCCACACAGGAAATTACTGAAACTCCCACAGAAGAACCGACAGAAGAACCTACTCAGGAAATTACTGAAACTCCCACGGAAGAACAGACAGAAGAACCCACGGAGGAAATTACAGAAACTCCCACGGAAGAACAAACAGAAGAACCTACCGAAGAATCTGCCGTAACTTCAACGGAAAGCACAAATCTTTCCACATCTGCAATAACTTCAACCGTAACTTCCGCAACTACTGCCGTAACTACCGAAACAGCAGAGGACGATTTTTCCGATACCTACTCTCAGGAAGAAAATGTCCGTGAGGCTGATATTGTAAAAACTGACGGAAAAAATATTTACTATATCCGCAACAATTACAACTATAACGACGTAGACTGGACAAATGAATGTGTTCCGCAGATGAATATAGTTTCCGTTGACAGCGGAAAATTTGTGAATCCGCATACCGTTGACCTCACTCCCGATATGAGCAGATTCGGTGACGGTTACAGCAAAAGCGCAACAGTACAGGATATGTATATATACAACGATATGCTTATAGTTATCGGTTCGGAGTCCTCATATTATGATGTTGACTATTACTATACTGACGGCAACGGAGATGTTCTTGATGACAGTGCATGGTTCGACAGAAGTTCAGGCTGTTTTGTATCATTCTACACTCACGAGGCTGAACCGAAATTAATCGGCACTTATTATCAGGACGGATATTACAATGATGTGAGAATCTCCCCTGACGGCTATATGTATCTTGTTTCCAACCACTCCACAGCAACTTTTGAAAACGTCAGAAGTCAGGAAAACACAGGAAGATATATTCCCTCCTGCGGAACAGGTCAGGATATTGAGTTTATGCCCCCCGAAGATATTCTCCTCCCGAAAAGATTCAGCGATGAATCAGATACAATTGAATATACCGTGATAGGCGGTATAGACCTCACGGAAAAAGGCACTTTCAAACCCGTTGAAACAAAAGCCCTCGCAGGTTACACAGGTCAGTTGTATATGTCCGAAAACAATATATATACTTCCGCAAACGATTACAGCAGCGATATCACAGAGACCGAAATAACAAGAATCTCCGTAAATCAGGGAAATATTGACCCGCAGGCTTCCGGAAACGTCATGGGATATATAAAAGACCAGTTTTCAATGAGCGAATATGACGGATATCTCAGAGTTGCAGCCACAAGGCGTGGAACTTTAAAGGACGGCGGTATTATAAGCGATATGTTCGGCACTACCGAATATGAATACATTAACGACAACTGCGTTTACGTCCTCGATATGGATATGAATATTGTCGGCACGGCTGATGGTCTCGGCGAAAACGAAACTATAAAATCCGTAAATTTCAGCGGAAATATGGGATATGTCGTAACTTACAGACAGACTGACCCCCTCTATGCAATAGATTTCAGCAACCCTGAAAGCCCTGTTGTCCTTGACGAATATAAAATCCTCGGTTACAGCAATTATATGCAGAGCTGGACGGAAGGCTTGCTTCTGGGATTCGGTGCGGACGCTGACGAGGACGGAATTGAAACAGGTGTAAAGCTTGTAATGTTTGACAACTCCGACCCCGAAAACCTCAAAGAAGTCGGCTATTACAGCATTAACCACGATGATGACGGCTACATCTATTCAAACGCTATGTGGGACAGAAAATCACTTTTGATTTCCCCTGAGAAAAATATAATCGGTGTCCCGATAAATGAATATCATTACTATGATTACTATTACGATGATGCCGAAGAATCCGAAGATGATTATGCAAGTTACAGCAACGTATCAAAATATATGTTCTTCTCATACAATGACGGAAATTTTGAACTCATAGGCGAACTTAAATGCAACGGCGATTTGACCACTCTCGAAAGAGCAATATACATAGGCAATTATGTCTATGCGCTCTCCGAAAATACTTTCGTTGCCGCAGATATGAAAACCCTCAAAGAAACAGACAGAATCAAATTCTGATTAATAAAAATCCCCTGCAAAAGCAGGGGACTTTTTTACTTAATAACGTTTGCAAATTCAAGAGCTTTTCCGATATCGCCGTTTACTTTGAGTTTGCCAAGAGTAAATGCTGCAACAGGGTCAAGCTTGCCTTTTACAAGCTTAATGAAATTGTCCATAGAGATGACAAGTTCGCACTGTCTGTCGATGTATTCGTAAGGTTCAATGCTGATTCTTCCGTCTTTTATCTCAGCATAGAATACACCTGCATTTTCTCCTGTGATAGTAATTTGAGTAGCCAAAAAACCATGATTTGAAAAATCCTTTTTCGCTGCCTCTTTTCTGAGTTCTGTAATAACTTCGTTGATTGTTGCCATAAGTCTTCTCCTTTTGATATATTCTGCCGTCAAACTACGACTTTAATATTATACCCTTATTCGGAAAAAAAGTCAATAAACATTTTGTAAACTTTTTACATATCAATTTTTTCAATAATTTCAAGACCGAATTTTTCAGCCAGTTTATGGCATTTTTCGATATTTTCATTATCTGCGAGGGCGGAGGGATAATGTGCGTCAACGCCCACAATTGCGGTATTTCCTATTCTTTGGGCTATTTTCAGGAATTTTTCGGAGGTGTAATGTCTGCCGTCACGAACCCCTATGCCGTTTATTTCAACGGGCAGATTTTTGCTTTTTAAATATTCGCAGAGCCTTGTAAAATGTTTTTCATATATTTCGTCACTCCCTGTGAAATAAACCAAATCGGGGTGTGCAACGTATTTATATCTTCCGCTTTCCATGCCCTCTATGACGGAATCCACATATTTAACAAGTCTTTCCTCACTCGGCGAAGGTCGTCCCACATAATGGGCATAGGGTTCTCTTTCAATGAAATGCTGACCGAGTATCATATAATCAACAGGATAATCTTTAAGGAATTTATCCTGTGCCTCGACAAGTTCGGGAATATATTCCGCCTCAAAGCCGATATATATTTTTATATCTTTTTCGTATTCTTTTTTCAGGTCTGTAAGCGACTGAAAATAGCCGTCAACCGTCTGCGGACTCATTCTCATGTCGGAAACATAATTATCGGGAAATACCCAAGGGCAGTGGTCGGAAAATCCAAGTATCTTAAAGCCGCTCTTTACAGCCTGTTCAACGTATTCCCTGTCCTCACCGATTGCATGAAAACATCTTTTTGTATGCGTATGATAATTTGCAAACATAAATTTCACCTCCTGATGAAAACGGGGAAGCCTTTCTTTCAGACTTCCCCCAAATCCCCTGCCGTTAATTCAAATCAAACTTTGGGGAGTTTTGCTGTTGATTTCTGTATTTCCTCATCTGTGGGGATATAGTCGCTCATTTTTCCGTCATTGTAAGCCGCATAAGCGTACATATCGAAATAGCCCGTACCCGTAAGACCAAAGAGAATAGTTTTCTCCTCGCCTGTTTCCTTGCATTTGAGAGCCTCATCAATTGCCGCACGGATTGCATGACTGCTTTCGGGTGCAGGGAGTATTCCCTCAACTCTTGCAAACTGCTGTGCAGCTTCAAATACTGCTGTCTGCTCAACCGAACGAGCCTCCATGAGTTTCTGGTCATAGAGTTCCGAGAGAATCGCACTCATTCCGTGATATCTCAGACCACCTGCGTGGTTGGGCGAGGGCATGAATCCGCTGCCGAGAGTATACATTTTCTGTAAGGGGCAAACTTTTCCCGTGTCGCAGAAGTCATATGCATAGACACCTCTGGTAAGGCTGGGGCATGATGCAGGTTCAACGGCAACTATCTTATAATAAGCCTCTCCCCTGAGTTTTTCGCCCATAAAGGGAGCAATAAGTCCGCCGAGATTTGAACCGCCGCCTGCACAGCCTATGATAATATCCGGCTTTATGCCGTACTTGTCCATAGCGGTTTTTGTTTCAAGACCGATTACTGTCTGGTGCAGAAGTACCTGAGAGAGAACGCTTCCGAGAACATAGCGGTAGCCCTCTTTTGAAGTTGCAGCCTCGACAGCCTCGGAAATTGCACAGCCGAGACTTCCGTTTGTATCGGGAAATTCCGCAAGAATTTTTCTGCCGACTTCCGTTGTGTTTGAAGGCGAAGGAGTTACGGACGCACCGTAGGTACGCATTACTTCACGCCTGAAAGGTTTCTGCTCATAGGATACCTTTACCATGTAAACATTACAGTCAAGGTTAAAATACGAACAAGCCATAGAAAGTGCAGTACCCCACTGACCTGCTCCCGTTTCGGTTGTAACGCCTTTAAGACCCTGTTTCTTTGCATAGTAAGCCTGAGCGATTGCGGAATTTAACTTATGGCTTCCGCTTGTGTTGTTTCCCTCGAATTTGTAATATATTTTAGCGGGAGTGCCGAGAGCTTTTTCAAGGCAGTAAGCTCTTACAAGCGGGGAAGGTCTGTACATCTTGTAAAAGCTTAAAATCTCATCGGGAATATCTATATAGGGTGTTGTTTCGTCAAGTTCCTGCTTAACGAGTTCATCGCAGAAAACGTGACCGAGTTCCTCAGCCGTTACGGGCTTTAAGGTTGCAGGATTGAGGAGGGGTGCAGGTTTTTTCTTCATATCTGCCCTTACATTGTACCACTGTTTAGGGAGTTCCTCCTCCGAGAGATAAATTTTATAGGGTATTTTTTCGTTTGACATAATAGTCCTCCTTATTTAAAATCGTCAGATTTTGCCTTTTTAGGCTTGACATTTCATTCACTCCGCTGTTGCTCCGTTCATTCCCATGTCAAGGGCAAAATCTTCCTCTTATTTAAAATCGTCAGATTTTGCCTTTTTAGGCTTGACATTTCATTCACTCCGCTGTCGCTCCGTTCATTCCCATGTCATGGCGCAAATCTTCCTCTTATTTAAAATCGTCAAATTGCGTCATTTAGGCTTGACACATTCACTCAAAAATCAAAGATTTTTTCGTTCATTTGTGTCAAGGACGCAATTTTCCTCTTATTTAAAATCGTCAGATTTGCTAACTTAATTAACGGTGAGAACCGCCGCCTCCGTGACCGCCGCTGTGCGAATGACCGCCGCCTCCGCTTCTTGTTCCGCTGTCTGACTGTATTTTTGTTTTTGTCGTATGAGTACGCAGGAAAGTATCCGTCTGCACATTGAAATTTGATTTCTGCTGTGAAACATATACGTCAGGGCTTGCAGATGCCTTGAATTTATAATGGCTTTTTATGCAGGATTTTGTTATCAGTGAGGTTATCAGACCTATGATAAAGGCTATAAAAGTGATAAGCATAACGGTTGAGGGGGCATTTCCCTTTGTTATGTAAAGCTGACCGCCCTTATAGTAAAATACTTTTCCCGATGAACGGTCTTTGTAATGCTTTGAAAAGCTTTGGCTTTCGTCTTTCTGATTCAGGAGAAAATCGCAGAAAGTTGTAATTGCCTCATGAATCTGTCCTGCTTCTATTGCCTGACCTGACGGGGGAAGCACTCCGTTCATGGTTGTTTCAAAAGTCCTGTCATCTATTTTTTTCTGATACCATAGTACAGCCTTTCCGCTTGTGGAAATATAATCATAGGCAGGAGATTTTCCCGATATGTCTATATAGTAGAAAACTCCGTCAGTATCCTCTCCGAAAGTTTCGTCATAGGAATCATCTGCAAATATTTCCGTTTCGTAGTCGTAATATCCCGAATATGAACTGTCGGGAAGAAATACAGCTATATTCATTTCAAGCA
Source organism: Ruminococcus sp. (assembly GCA_017543595.1). Classification (GTDB taxonomy): domain Bacteria; phylum Bacillota; class Clostridia; order Oscillospirales; family Ruminococcaceae; genus Ruminococcus. The sequence continues at coordinate 51,433 of JAFYFU010000019.1, forward strand.
ATTCAGCATATGAATCAATCATTTCTTCAATTTCGCTGTATTCGTCCTCGTCAAAAAGTCCGTATTCGTCATAAAGGCCCGATAATTCCGTGCTTCCGTCCCAGCCCTTTGCATAATTTTCAGCCGCATTTGTTTTCAGAGCATCAAATGGTACGATAAAAAGCAGAATCATTACCGTAACTGCGGAAAATATAAATTTTTTCATATAATGCCCGTACCTCCCAGAATAAATCCTATAAGGGTTATTGCACCGCATATTCCCCAGCAGAAAAGATTTAACTTTGTCTTGTCAAGGGGCGGAGTACCTGCGAGTTTTCCCGTCTGACCGTTAAGTGCAAATTCATATACTTTGTCGCCGTACTTGTATGACATGAACCACACGGGCAGCATCATATACTGCCATTTGGTACTTCTTATGTTATAAGTTTCAACATTCGGGGAAACGCCCGTATAAGCCGAAAAAGTTGATTTCATCGTATCTTTTCCCGCCTTTGTGACACGTTCCTTGACTCTCGGAAAGACAGCCACCTTGTCAACGTCATACTTGTCGGCATAGAATCCGCTTAAATAGGACATCTCGAAATTTTTAGCCTCATCATATTTAAAGGGCTCAATGGATTCCATGAGAACATCTTCTATTTTGCTTTCGCCGTCCGCAGGAACACCGCTAACATATATATTGCCGTGTCTTTCAACCTGATACTCTTTTGTTTCGGTATACCTGTAACCGTTTGAGGTCCATGTGCGGATATTTTTTCCTATGCCTGAAAAATCCGCTTTAACGTCACAGTCTGCAATCCAGAACGGAACATAAAGACCCGTCATTTTTTCAAGCTGCTGTTCCGATTTAAAATCTTTCGGGACAAATTTTCTTTTTTCGCACCATTTCTTGAACATATCAACGGCACTGTCCCTTGTTATTTTGAATCCTATTACTTTATCGGGCTTGTAGTCGCCTGTAAGCTTTCCCGAAAGTATTACGGGATTATGGCAGTAATAGCAGAAAAGCGCAGTCTGTCCGTCCTCAGCCATTATATCCGCACCGCAGCTTGAACAATGATAAAGACCTGTACCGTCCGCAAATTCATCGGCGGCGGCAACCTGTTCGGGTGTCTGTTCCTGCGGCTGCATATCCGCATAAATTTCTCTTATTTCCTCAATTGTAAATTCGCTTCCGCAGTATTCACAGCTTAATTTCTGCGATGTCGGGTCAAATTTCAAATCCGCCATGCAGTTTGGGCATTTATATTCCGCAGCGTCCAAAAAAACCACTCCCTTTAATGCATTTTAAATGCAAAAATATCACATTATACATAATAGCATATTATTGTTTTGTTTGCAAGAGAAATTTACAAAATAAGACTTGTCTTCAAATATTTTTATATAATATGCATTGAGATTTTTTTAATGCTTGACAATTTTTGTAAAATAATGTATAATGATATGGACGAGTGCTGTTTTCTTTATATAAAAAGAAAAAACTTAAAAAATATTTTACAAGGAGATGATGTATCATGAGTTATAAATTTTCAAACGTTACAGACGAAATTTCAGAACTCGCCGAAAAATCAATAGAGGGGTATAAAATAGACCCTTCTCTTTATACTCAGTATGACGTTAAAAGAGGTCTGCGTGACATAAACGGAAAAGGCGTTGTCGCAGGTCTTACAAATATCAGCACTATTCAGGTTGACCCCGAAACAGGGGACGGAAAACTCTATTACAGAGGCATTGACGTTGAGGATATCGTTGAGGGCTTCATAAAGGAAAAACGTTTCGGCTTTGAAGAAACCGTATATCTTCTGCTTTTCGGCACTATGCCGTCTTTTCACGAGCTTTCCTCATTCAAGAAAATTCTTGCGAATTTCCGCAGTCTGCCCCCGACTTTCACCCGTGATGTCATAATGAAAGCCCCCAGCGACAATATGATGAATACCCTTGCAAAGAGCGTTCTTGCGCTTTATTCCTATGATGACAAGGCTAATCTCATAAATATTCCCAATATTTTAAGACAGTGCATTGAACTTATAACACTCTTTCCGCAGCTTGCAGTTTACGGCTATCACAGCCACAGATATTCAAAATACGGCGGAAGTCTTTTTATACATGACCCAAGACCCGAACTTTCAATTGCGGAAAATCTTCTATATATGCTCCGCCCCGATAAAAAATTCACGGAACTTGAAGCACGTATTCTTGACCTTGCGCTTGTTCTCCATGCCGAACACGGCGGAGGAAACAATTCAACTTTTACCGTCCATGTTGTTTCCTCATCGGGTACGGATACCTATTCGGCAATTGCTGCGGCTCTGGGTTCTCTCAAAGGTCCAAAGCACGGAGGCGCAAATATAAAGGTTGCAAAAATGTTTGAGGATATGAAACACAATGTCAGCGACTGGACTGACGAGGAAGAAGTTAAAAATTATCTCCGCAGACTCCTCCATAAAGAGGCTTTCGACAAGGCTGGACTTATTTACGGAATGGGTCATGCCGTTTATTCACATTCAGACCCAAGGGCAAAAGTTTTCAAGAACTTTGTTGAAAAACTCAGTTCGGAAAAAAACAGGCATGACGAATTTGCACTTTATTCGCTTGTCGAAAAGCTTGCCCCCAATGTAATCGCAGAGGAGAGAAGAATCTACAAGGGCGTTTGTGCGAATGTCGATTTTTACAGCGGTTTCGTTTACAGAATGTTGGGCATACCCGATGAACTTTTTACTCCCCTGTTTGCAATTTCAAGGATTGCAGGCTGGTCAGCACACAGAATAGAAGAATTAATCAATTCAAACAAAATAATACGTCCCGCCTATAAGGCTATTTCCCCCATGCGTGAATATACCGACATGGAAAACAGAATGGACTGAAATTAAATTAGGAGGTTTATATGAAATGTAACTATTGCGGAAAGGAAATTTCCGACAACGCAAAATTCTGCAACGGCTGCGGTGCGCCCGTTGCACAGACAAACGGCACTGTTAATCTTTCAAAGCCGTCAGAAAATATTGACAGGAATATTAACAATACTCCCAACGTTCCCTATACTGCCCCAAACAGTACGATAAATACGGGTGAATCACCGAAATATGTTGATTTTGGCGAGGCAATAAGCCTGTTCTTCAAAAACTATGTGAATTTTTCGGGACGTTCCACAAGAAGCGAATACTGGTTTGCCGTACTTTTCATGTTTATTATCGGATTTGTTCTCGGAATTATGGGCGAAAAAGTTGAGTTTATCTCACGCCTCTGGACACTTGCAACATTCCTCCCTTCGCTTGCTATTGCGTGCAGAAGATTTCACGATGCGGGAAAAAACATAACACCGCTTATAATTCTCTACGCTGCGGAAGTTGTCATGGGAATACTTGCCTTTGCCGCATTCGGTTCGGCAATTTTCGGGTTGAGCGGTTCAAGAAGTGCAGCCACAGCAACAGGCGGATTAATTATAATTTTTGCTTTGGTCGCACTTGCAACTCTCGGAATAGCTGTATATAATATAGTGATACTCTGTCAGCCCTCTCAGCCCACAGATAACAAATACGGCAGACCGCCTATGAAATAATACATATTTTTAACATGAACAATAACGACAAATATAAAGTAATCAACAGGGATATGATGAAATACCTTGCAATAAGTCTTATGTTTATAGGACATACTATTGCATGGCTTAATTTAATGAAATATCCCCATGACGACTATGCAGTATATCATATGCCTTTATGGCTGATTGTTATAAGTATGCTGTCGCTTTTCTGTCCGCCCGTAATGTTTTTCTTTATTGCGGACGGCTACAAATATACAAGGGACAGGAAAAAATATGCTCTCAGATTATTTGTATTTGCCTGCATAACTCAGCCTTTTCACTGGCTTCTGTTTCAGCCCGTAAACGGCTGGCGGAGTACAAATGTAATGTTCACGCTGTTTTTCGGACTGCTTGCAATTATGACATGGGAAAGCAGATATAAGCTCTGGCAGAGAATATTATTGATAATTCTCTGTGATGCGGCAACGGTTGTTATATTTTCAGACTGGCTTGTAACAGGAGTTTTATTTATATTGTTCCTGCATATTTTCCGTGAACAGCCGAAAAAAAGACTTATTGCATATACATCTCTTGTGCTTTTAAACTATCTGCTTAATTTGTTTTCGCTCGGAAAAGTCCCGACATATAAATTAATCACAAATATAATTGTGATGATTCTTGTATCAATGGCGGCATATTTCTGCATGACGACTTTTTACAACGGAAAAAAGGGAAAACACCCTGTTTTTGCGAAATGGTTCTTTTACTGCTTTTATCCCGCACATCATTTAATAATTTATTTAATAAAGATCCTTATGGATAAAAAATAAAATTTTAAACAGAAAGGAATGTTTTAAATGAACAATTCTGCACAGAAAACCACTTTCAACGATATTCCCTGCATACAGCTCAAAGCAGGCGGATATGAGGCTTTAATCGCCTACGAAATCGGCTCAAACGTAATAAGACTCCAAGACAGGAAAAACGGAATGGAATTTTTCCGTTTCAATCCCGAAAATACTCTCGCTGTTATAAAGCAGTCCGCAGAAGTATGGGGTCTGCCTACTCTCTATCTGCCGAACAGATTCGCTGACGGAGTTCTTAAAACTTCCGATGCGGTTTATCAGCTTCCCGTGAACGAAAAAGCCCCCTATAACAACCATATTCACGGCTTTATCCACAAGAGAACCCATGAAGTCGTTGAACTCAATGCGGACAGCAATTGTGCATGGGTAAAGACAAGATATGTCTATGACGAAAATGACGAATTTTTCAAGTATCTCCCCGTACCTTTCACCGCTGAATATACTTTCACGCTTTCAGAAAACGGTCTTGAACAGAATATAAGCTTTACAAATAATTCGGGCGAAAAAGTTCTCCCCATGTCGCTTGCATCGCATACGGCAATAAACGCTCCCTTTGCAGTCGGTGGAAAAGAAGAAAATATCCGCCTTACCGTTCCGATTGGAAACAAGTGCGAACTCAATGAACGCTGTCTGCCTACCGAACAGTTCAAGGAACTGACAGAATGGGATTTGGAATACAAGAACGGCACAAAATGCCCTGTTTTGCAGGTCGTTGACAATGATATGTATTTCGGCGAATATATCGACATAAACGGCGAAAAATTCCACGGCATAATCGCCGAGGATACCGCAAGCGGAAAGAAACTCTGCTATGAAGTTTCAAAAGAGTATAATTTCTGGATTATCTGGAATGACAGAGGATTCAACCATTATTTCTGTCCCGAACCTATGACGGCTATGATTGACGCTCCGAATCTTTCGCTTCCTGCGGAAATGACAGGCTATGTTGAAATAAAGCCCTCTGAGACTTTCACTTCACATCAGAGATTTTTCACAAAATTATAATATCAAAAGCGTCCCGAAAATTTCGGGGCGTTTTTTTAAATTCCTGTCCCTTTTTCGTCCTGTCAAACGAATATACATACAGATGACATAAGTCATATGAAAAAAATCAAGAGATTAAAAAAGGAGTATTAAAAAAATGGATATCGAATACCTTCTGCTTTTACAGCGATTCAGAAACTCAATCAATGACGCACTTACACCTTTCATGGAAGCAATTTCGCTTTTTGCGGTGACCTACCTCATTATAGTGCCTGCTTTCATATACTGGTGTATCGACAAAAAAAGCGGTCTTTACACGATAGGCTCATACAATGTCAGTGTTGCATTCAATGCGGTGTTAAAGCTTACAGCCTGCATTTACCGCCCGTGGATAAGAGACAGCCGTGTAATTCCCGCAGGTGATGCAATAACAACTGCAACGGGATATTCTTTCCCTAGCGGACACACAACAACAGCCGTTCCGATTTACGGAGGACTTGGAGTTTGTGCAAGAAAAGTACACAAATGGATTACAACTCTCTGCATTGTATGCCTTGTTCTTACAGCCTTTTCAAGAAACTATCTCGGAGTACACACTCCGCAGGACGTAGCAGTTGGAATCTTAATCGGAACACTTACACTTTTCGGTATGTCAAAGCTTTTCAAGTATGTTTCCGCACACCCCGAAAAAGAAAACTATTTCCTCCTCGGCGGAATTTTATTCGGAATAGGTTCAATAATTTATATAACATTAAAATCCTACCCTATGGACTATGTTGACGGAAAACTCCTCGTTGACCCTCAGAAAATGATGAAGGACGGCTACGGAGATGTAGGTATGCTCATAGCTTTCTGCACAGCAAGATTCATTGAAAAAACATGGGTAAAATTCAAGCCCGTACTCACAAAGGATTCTCTCGCAGTAGGACTTGTCGGAGCTGTAATAACATTCTTCCTTGTACAGATGATTGGCTCTCCCCTTCAAACATTACTCGGACTTCACTGGGGCGCATTCGCAAAGAGTTTCATCATAATCACATTTATAGTAGCAGTATGGCCCGCAGTAATGAAACATTCCGCATCAAAACACGCTGAAATCCCCGAAAATACAGAGATTCCCGAAAGAATCCAAATCACTGAAAAATCTGAAATAGTTGCATGATTCAAAAGCCCGACAAATATGTCGGGTTTTCTTTTACGGGGCTTTTTGTTGAAAATGCACAAAAACTAACTCAAAATACCTACACTATGAATTTTCAATAATCTATTGTAATATTTTTGTATATGTGTTATAATATACTCAGCGCATTTTGTCCGCCTTGTCGGATACTTGCTGTAATGTATATAACAAAGGAGTACAAATTATGAAGTTCGGATTTTTTGACGATGCTAATAAGGAATATGTCATCAACTCTCCAAAAACACCCTATCCTTGGATAAACTACCTCGGAAATCAAGGATTTTTCTCACTCATCTCAAACACAGCAGGCGGTTACTGCTTCTATAAAGATGCCCGCCTCAGAAGAATCACCCGTTACCGCTATAACAATGTTCCGATAGATATGGGCGGACGCTACTTCTACATAAACGACAACGGTACAATCTGGAACCCCGGCTGGTCACCCTGCAAGACAGAACTCGATTCATATGAGTGCCGTCACGGTATGGGCTACACTGTCATCACAGGTAAAAAGAACGATATAAAGGCAGAAGTTACTTTCTTCGTTCCTCAGAACTATGACGGTGAAGTTCAGCAGGTCGTTCTCACAAACGAGGGCAGCGCAGACAAGACTTTCAAATTCTTCTCATTCGCTGAATGGTGTCTCTGGGACGCTCAGGACGACTGCACAAATTTCCAGAGAAATTTCTCGACAGGTCGTGTTGAAGTTGAAAACAGCACTATCTACCACAAGACAGAATACAGAGACAGAAGAAATCATTTCGCTTTCTATACCGTAAATGATACCATTGACGGCTATGACACAGACCGTGATTCATTTATCGGTCTTTACAACGGATTCAACGACCCGCAGGCTGTTACGGCAGGAAAAGCAAATAACTCCTTCGCTGACGGCTGGTCGCCCATAGCTTCACACTACAAAGAAATTACCCTCAAAGCAGGCGAATCAAAGACTCTTGTTTTCATTCTCGGCTATGTTGAGAACCCCGATGACAAAAAATTCCTTGAAGACGGCGTTACAATCAACAAGGAAAAAGCCTATGCAATGATTGAAAAATACAATACTCCCGAAAAGGTTGCCGCAGGTCTTGAAGAATTAAAGGCTGCATGGAACGAACTCCTCGGAATATTCAACGTAAATACTCCCGATGACAAGGTAAACCGCATGGTTAATATCTGGAATCAGTATCAGTGTATGGTAACATTCAACCTCTCACGTTCTGCTTCATACTTTGAAAGCGGTATCGGTCGTGGTATGGGATTCCGTGACTCCAATCAGGATATTCTCGGTTTCGTTCATCAGATTCCCGACAGAGCAAGAGAAAGACTTATTGACCTCGCTGCTACTCAGCTTGAAGACGGCGGCTGCTATCACCAGTATCAGCCCCTTACAAAGAAGGGCAATTCCGATATCGGCGGCGACTTCTCAGATGACCCGCTCTGGATGATTCTTTCAGTAGGCGCATACATCAAGGAAACAGGCGACTGGTCTATCCTTGACGAAAAAGTTCCCTATGACAATGACGAATCAAAGGCTCAGTCAATGCTTGACCACCTCACTGTTTCATTCTATCATATCGTAAACAATCTCGGACCTCACGGACTTCCCCTCGCTATGCGTGCTGACTGGAACGACTGTATCAACCTTTCATGTTTCTCGGACAAGCCCGGCGAGAGCTTCCAGACATATACAAACCCGAAATTCGCAGCAGAAGGCGGTTATTCAAAGATTGCCGAATCCGTTATGGTTGCCACACTTTTCACATATGCAGGTCCTTCATATGTAGGTATCCTCAAACACCTCGGAAAAGATGATGAGGCTGCAAAGGCTCAGGCTGAAATCGACAAGATGAAGAAGAATGTTATGGAATCTGCTTTTGACGGCGACTGGTTCCTCAGAGCTTATGACGCTTACGGCAACAAGATGGGTTCAAAGGAATGTGAAGAAGGCAAAATCTTCATCGAACCACAGGGATTTGCTGTTATGTCAGAAATCGGCAAGGACGAGGGCGCAGACATCAAGACACTCAATTCCATTGACAAGTACCTCAATACAAAGTACGGTCTTGTTCTCAACAATCCCGCTTTCACAAAATACTATATACAGTACGGCGAAATTTCCACATACCCCGGCGGTTACAAGGAAAATGCAGGTATCTTCACTCACAACAATGCATGGATAATCTGTGCTGAGGCTTATGCAGGTCGTGGCGACAAGGCTTTTGAATACTATTCAAAGATTGCTCCCGCATTCAATGAGGATATATCAGAACTCCACAAGACCGAACCCTATGTTTACGGTCAGATGATTGCAGGTAAGGACGCAAGCCGTTTCGGTGAGGGCAAAAACTCATGGCTTACAGGTACTGCTGCATGGAATATGGTTGCTATTTCTCAGTATATTCTCGGTGTTCAGCCCGCATTTGACGGTCTTTCGGTTGACCCGTCAATTCCTCACGAATGGGACGGATTTACCGCTGTACGTAAGTTCCGTGGCGCAACATTCAATATCACTGTAAAGAACCCGAATCACGTTTGCAAGGGCGTTAAGTCAATGACTGTTGACGGAAAGGCAATTGAGGGAACTGTTATCCCTGCTTGTGACGGCGGAGTTCACGAAGTTGAAATTATAATGGGCTGATTCCTCCTCTTTATATAAAAAGGCAGGCTCTTTCGGGAGCCTGCTTTTTTGTTGTATAATTAAATTGAAATTTAACAAATTAAAGATTGGATAATACCCAACATATTTCCACTAAAACAAATAAAATCATTATAAGTGCTATTGCCCCTAACGCATTGTTTCTTCTATCTCCTGTCAATGCTTTATTAACAATATCTGCTTCATTTTCTGTGGGATTGTAATTACCCACACAACTTTCAGTAGTGCCGTCTGTATAGGTTACTTCAATACCACCTACACGAATATAACGCATTTGTGTGGTATACCACCAAGGTGCAGCTGAACCTGTATTTCTCAATTTTCCTGCCGGCAACAAATCAAAATCACTTGTAACTGCCTCACATTTGCCAAATTGGTCAATAAGTGGCTCGTCTGCACCATTATAAGGGACAAACATTATTGTGTATTTTTTTATGTCTTTAGTTCCGCAATTTATTACACTGTAAGTTAAATCGATTCCACCTGCCGAATTTGACCCTGCTACCATAATATTGTTTTCATTATAGTGTCCAAATTTTATGTTTTCAACTCTAAGCATTTATTTTCCCTCCTTTCAGTTCACCGCATTAATGCAGTTTTTATTTCCAAGTAAATTATATCATAAAAAAATCAAATTGTCAACATATGTGTTCAAAAAATTTTATTTTTCGGTATATCATATTATCAGGGGTGATAATATGTACAGTCCGACTTTGGATTCTAAAATTGTCGGAAAGGTAATCGCAGATTTCCGAAAAAAGAAAGGCTTTTCACAAGAAGTTTTAAGCGGTTTTGCCGATATAGGCAGAACACATCTGAGTGCAATAGAAAGGGGCGAACGCAAACCCACTCTTGAAACGCTTTACAGAATTTCCTCAGCCCTTGATGTAAAAATGAGCGAAATTGTCACTGAAATTGAAAAGTTTATCTGACATCAATTAAAAACCTTATTTTCTCCCTGAATCAAGCCCTTATTTATTATAACACACGAATTTTCCAAAGTATAGAGTTATTTAAGAAGCAGAAAGCGAATCGTTTCCGAATACAAATCCGCACACAAAAAAAGACCGCCTTTCGGGGCAGTCTTTTTTAGGTTATTCTTCCTCTTCCTGCGGCTTTTCGCAATAAAGATTCTTCAAGGCAAACTCAATGCACTGATTGACAAGTTTGTTAAAAGAAATCATATTTTCCGCCGCAAGTTTTTCAAGATATTCTGCTTTTTCCTCAGACAGCCTTATAGTTTTTGACACGCTTGAGTAACCTTTTGCAATTTTGAACATCTTATCCTCCGAAAGTATGCAGAAGGACATATCCTTATTGATTATGGAGTCATTTTGAGACTGCATTTTTTCTGAAGTGACCTCCTTTCACTGTCTGTATTCTCCTTAACCTTATATTATAACAAATACAGAACAATATGTCAATAAAAATTTCAAGTTATAATATAAAAATAAAGAAAGAACAGTTTTTACAGTAAAATTATAACATTTTATGCATATAAAGTATAGATTCAGTTTATGAATCAAAAAGCGATTCTTTAACGCTTAAAAAACGATTTTTTTACAAACAGGCTTGACTTTTGGGGATAAATATGTTATAATTATATAAATAATTGCTAAGGAGAATCTGTATGGCTGAAAAAAATTACATAAAATATGAACTCTACAAAACACACAAAACAAAGCTTTCAAAGGCTATGAAAAATGAATTTTACTTTGAGGCTGTTCTTATTGAATACTCAATAATCGAGGACAGAATTGATTCACTTTTCCGCTCGGTCGGCTGCAAACTTGATAATAAGCTTTATAAAAACCTGAACAAAATGAAATCAAATCCAATATTCACAAACGATAAATTTATCCGTGAAAGAATAACAATTGAACTTGTAGAAAAGCTCCATGAATGGAGAATCGCAAGAAATGAAGCTGTCCATGCACTTTTCAAAGAACAAAATATCGACACTGACTACAAAAAACTGGCTGAGGACGGCTATGAACTGCAAAGAATACTTGACAATAAAGTCAGCTCAATAACAAGGCATTTTGACAGAATCAAAGAAAAAGAAGAAAACAATAAACAATAAAAAAATCCCCCTTTTCAGGGGGATTTGCTTATTTATCGGATTCGGCACACAAAGCACCTGCAACTGCCCAGAATATCGGGGAAAATCCTATACTTCCGCAGCCTATTAAGAATATAAGTATTCCGCTTATTGATGCAAAGAAAAATACTGTTTTCGTCCATGAGTGATTTTTTTTCAGTTTTTTCAAGCCTATGGAAATAACCGAAACAAGCACGCATATCAGGGCAATAAGTGAAGGCACGCCCCTTGTTGCGGCTGTATACAGGTATTCATTGTATACCCTGTCGAAAGTTCCTTTATTTCTTGAAACTATATCGCTTATATCGGAAGTTTCAATGTCAAGGTCAGCAGTTGTGTAAAGCTGGGGATATACAAGCTGGTCAGGACCTGTACCCGTTAAAACTCTGTCTTTGATTATATTAATTGTCTTTTTGTTTAACGTATAATAAACGTCATAGGTATCAGTTATATCGACAACTTTTGAATCAGGTTCACCGCAGGCAGAAATACGCATATAGCCGTCCGCCCACCATAAAATCTGACCGTCACGAAGTTTATAATTTCCCGCATTTCCGACAATTCCGCCGTTTACAAGGAGTACCGACAATACTGCGGGAATTATTACGGAAAGCACCGACAAAAGCCTTATTTTCGGGGCTTTTTCTTTTATTACGGCTGTTACTGCCATTATTACGCTTAATGCAAGACCGCAGATTCCTATAAACGAATAAGTGAATATCATTACAAACGAATACAGGCAGGAACATATTATGAAAAATATTCTTTTCTTTTTGCTGTCCGAAAGCGCATATCCCAGAAGTGCCGTAACAAGGCAGATTGTCAGGAACATTGCCAAAAACAAGGGCGACTGCATAAGACCCGATGCCGCATTTATTTCCGTATTGATTGAAGCATATATGTAATGGCTGAAACTCCCTGTAAATATCTGTATAAGACTCCAAAGCGAATTGAAAATACCTGCGCCCGTTATGCCGTAAACAAGCGTTTCAAAGGCTTTTTCCTTTTTTATTGCCGAAGCCGTCACGAAAAAACCAAAATAAAACAATATCGCAAGAAATCCCTCTCCCCTGCCGACATAGCCGTTAAGGGAAATATTTATATCATAGGAATTTATCAGCGATACAACGCACCACAGAACCATTGCGCCAAAAGCACACACGGGAAACATTATCTTTCTGACATATTTTTTAATAATCGCTATCAGTGCAAGAATAAGGCAGATAACGCCCGATATTGCAAGACCTGCGCCTGACATCGAATAAAATCCCCTGTTCATGGTAATTTCGGGTATCATAGTAAAAAGCGATACTCCGAAACAGGCGCACATAAGCCCTACTGATGCTATTTTGGAATATTTTTCCTCTGTCATGTTGAGGATAAAATTTGATTTTTCAGATGAATTGAATATTGTCTTAGCCATTGTAAAAGCCTTTCCTTATGTATTTTCAACAGTTATTTCATAGCCGTTTTCTGTGAGTTCGCCTATAATTACTCGCACTTTTGCGTCAACTGTTTCGTTTCCGCTTTCGTCATAAAAGCAGAATCCCTGAACGGAACTGTCTATTATATCGCCCGTGTGGTAGTAATTGTCATAATCCGCAAAGTCATCTGTTATTCTTATAAATCTTCTGCCTTCCTCACCGCTGTAAAAGCCGTTTCCGCTTTCGTATTTATACGCTGTCCAGTAGCCGTTGTCATAGATTTCGGCATCTACATGATAAATTCTTATGCCGTTTCCGTAATTGTACCAGTTATCCCTTATATAAGAATTATTTGCCTCATTCGTATTATATTCTATTACGAAATATTCGGATTTATATTTGCTGTCGAGTTCTCCGCAGGGAATTATAAGGCAGTTTCCGTTTTCGGTCTGAGAACTTTTAAGTGTATATGTCTGTGTTCCCTTTGAATAGTCATAAACGTTCACCTGATTTTTTCTGTACCAGCCGAGATGAAGTTTTGAAACAGCACCAAAGTCGCTGAGTGCATCGTCCATGAGTTCAATTCCCGCAAGACCGTGAAGCCCTTCAAAATCGGAATCTTCGGATTCAAGATATTCATAGTAGTCGGGAAGCCCCATTCCGTGTGCGAGTTCATGAGAATATATCCTTACAAATTCCGTATAGTCACAAAGTCCTGCTATTTCGGAATTTCCCGTTATCACATGACCGATTTTCATATTATCTACTTTGAAGGCTTTGAGACTGCTTGAACCTGCCGAGGGCCACCATATATCGGTATCCGAACCTGCGGGAACATTTATAAGCGTAGCGTCTATAAATCCGTTTTTATCGCCGTCAAACTGCGAAAAATCGACCTGATTCTCAAAAGCCTTGTAACATTCTTTAAGGAGTTTTCCCTTGTCGTCCTCGTATTCCTCAATATTTTCCTTTGCGGTATACCTGAAAGTTTTTCCCTTTACTGACGAAACACCTTTTGAGGCACGGCTGTAAAAGGCTGAAATACTCTCAAACGGATAATTTGAATCATTTGTGTTTTCCGCACCGAAAGCAATTTCGTCTATCTGTTCGGCTGAAAGTTCGGCAGAATATTTGCAGTTCGGAAAATCAACATAAAATATGACAACTTCGCTGTCGCCCTGCGAGGGAATATTTCTGAGAACATCATTCACGGGAGGAGATATAAACGAATTGTCATCTGTTACGGAAACTGTCATAGTTGTTTCGGGGGGGGCTGTTTCTTCGGGGATTTCCTCGGTAAATGAATCAACTATATAGGAAACCGTTGCAACGGTTGTTGTTTCCGTTTCGGAGGATACAGTTGTCATCTCCGTTGAAACAGTTGTTTCCTGCGGAATTTCTTCATCTTCAAACCATTCACGGACAGATTCGGAAAACAAATTGCTTACATATTCTTTAAGCATTATGAGGTCATATATATCAATTTTCCCGTCCGTATTCATATCGGCTGTGCTGAAAAATCGTTCGCCCTGCAAAGCCTCGCCCTTTGTACCGATATACGAATAATCAACACGGTACATATTTTCATCTGTTAATTTTTTTTGGCTGTTAAGATGCTGTGTCATAATCACAAGGTCAGCAACATTTGATTTTCCGTCATTGTTCAAATCGCCTAAAACGCCTGTCTGATACAAGTCAGCCTGTGCAACGGTGACAACGGACATCGCCGAGATACCTGCTGCTGCGGTAATACTGACAGATTTTTTAAGCAAATTTTTTCTTCTCATCGGAAACAACTCCTTTTTAAAAGGTCGGGATTATAAATGAAAAGTGAAAATACGGCTGTATGCTTACTTGCAAAAACTGCGGACAGCGATATGCAGTCCGCAGTCATAAGCTTATTTTGCGTAGTCAGTGACACGGCTTTCACGAATAAGATTGACTTTGATTTGTCCGGGATAATCCATTTCTGTTTCAATCTGCTGTGCAATCTGTCTTGCAACGAGAACCATTTTCTCATCGTTGATGACTTCGGGAAGAACCATAATTCTGACTTCACGACCTGCCTGAACGGCAAAGCATTTTTCAACGCCCTCGTATGAAGTACAGATTTCTTCAAGTTTTTGCAGACGCTTGATATAGCTTTCATAATTTTCGCTTCTTGCGGCGGGTCTTGCGGCTGATATGGCATCTGCCGCCTGAACGATACAGGCGATAACGGTTTTGGGTTCAACGTCATTGTGATGAGCCTCAACAGCGTGAATAATCACGGGGCTTTCGTTGTATTTCTTACATACATCAACGCCTATCTGAACGTGTGAGCCTTCTATCTCGGAAGTGAGAGCCTTTCCTATATCGTGGAGAAGTCCCGCACGTCTTGCAACGTTCGCATCGACTCCGAGTTCAGAAGCGAGAACTCCGCAGAGTTTAGCCACTTCAATAGAATGGTCAAGGACATTCTGTCTGTAACTTGTACGGAATTTCAGACGGCCGAGCAATTTAATGAGTTCGTGGTTAAGACCGTGAACATTTGTTTCAATGACTGCTCTTTCGCCCTCCTGCTTGATTCTGTACTCGACTTCACGGCGGGCTTTGTCAACCATTTCCTCAATGCGTGTGGGGTGGATACGTCCGTCAGCAATGAGTTTTTCGAGAGCGATTCTTGCGACTTCACGCCTTATCTGGTCGAAGCAGGAAAGTGTGATGGCTTCGGGAGTATCGTCAATGATAAGGTCAACTCCCGTAAGGGTTTCGAGTGTGCGGATATTTCTTCCCTCTCTGCCTATGATTCTGCCTTTCATTTCGTCATTGGGCAGGGGGACAACGGAAACAGCCGCCTCTGATACCTGGTCTGCGGCGACTTTTGCGATAGCAAGTGATATATAGCTCCTTGCTTTTTCGTTACACTCGTCTTTGAGTTGTTGTTCATATGAAGCAATCTTGACAGCTTTTTCGTGTACAAGGTCATCTTCAAGTTTGGAAATGATATATTCTCTGGCTTGTTCTCTTGTAAATTCTGAAATTCTTTCGAGAACGTCCATTTCGCTTTTCTTGATAGCCTCTGCTTCTTTGAGTTTTTCGTCAGCGGATTTGATTTTATTGCTGAGGACTTCCTCTTTCTTTTCGAGGTTATCGTTTTTCTTATCGAGATTTTCTTCTTTTTGCTGCATACGTCTTTCCTGACGGGAAAGTTCGGAGCGGCGGTCTTTTATTTCCTTATCGGCTTCGGTACGGAGCTTATGTATTTCGTCCTTAGCTTCGATGAGTGCGCTTTTCTTTTTGTTATCGGCATCTTTCTCGGCATCTTCGATAATACGTTTAGCCTGTTCCTCGGCTGAGCCTGTAATAGTTTCGGCATCGTGCTTGCGTTTTTCGACACCTGCCTCAACGCCTTTTTTATAGGCAAGGGAATACCCTATGGCAAGACCTGCAACAAGGGCAACAATGATAAGAATAACTGCGACAATCGTTTCCATAAAGTGCATACCTCCTTTTCAAAAAATAATAAGTTTGTATTTCATAAACTATTATTACCAAAGGCGGTAAATGCCGCATTATTTTATTCACTTTTCAGATATATCAATCAAAGTCCCGAAACGGGACTGCAAAAAACAGCGGACTTTAAACAAGCCCGTATATTATTCATGCACAAAAAAGCATGAAAACAAAAATGTAAAACAAGGCTGCATTACTGCCGTAGTAATATTTTTGTAAATAATACAACACCTTAATTATACACTTTTTTTCAAATAATGTCAATAGTATTTTGACAAGGATTCAACCTGCGGGATTAAAATTTTGTTTTAACTTATAGAAAATATATCCCTCCCGACAAAAATTGCATACAGGGGTCAACGCTGTCCGCACAATGCCATGATGATAAAAAAGCATATACAGACAATGTTCACCCCTGTGAATTGCTCACAAAAATATAAAATAAATATAAAAATATACTGTAAAATAAAGACTATAAAATATAATTAAAATAATATAATAAGAACAAGCTTGTTAAAAATAATATAAAATAATAAAAGACTTTGTTTTTACTCCTTTCTTTTGTTTCTGTATATATATTCGTTCGGAGATTCCAAAAAGGGACAAATTTTTTAAAATAAAAAAGGCAGTATAAAAATACTGCCTTATGATTATATAAATTATTCAATTCCGTCAAACATATAGATAAATTTAACGCTTCCGTCCATATCCTCGGATTTTCCGCTGAAAGTTCCGTAATCCTGAGACACTTCCCTGAGTGCCTTGAATCTGTCGGCAATATCGGGGAGTTTTTCGTCAGCGACTTCGGATATTTTTGATATACCCTCCTTGTTGAATTTAATCATTCCGTCATTGAGTTCCTTTGAACCGTCTTTGAGTTTTCCAACTCCGTCAAGGAGTGCGGGCATATTGTCTTTGAGAGTAACTATACCCGTATCGAGTTCGGCTGCACCGCCTGTAAGAGTTCCTGCACCCTCACTGAGTTTAAGCAGAGAATCATAGAGAGTTTCAGCACCGCCCGAAAGTTTGCCGCTGCCCGAAAGTATCTGTGAAATACCGCCGTCAAGTTCTCCTGCGCCTGAATTAAGCTGTACAAGACCTTCGCTCAAAGTTTCCGCACCTGATGAAAGCTGACCCGTACCGTCTTTAAGGTCAACCGCACCTGCCTCCAATTTTGCAAGACCTGCGTTAAGCTGTGCATTTCCGCCCGAAAGCTGTTTTATGCCGTTGATAAGTCTGTCAAGACCGTCCGTAAGAGTTCCGCTTCCCTTTGCAAATTCGGATATACCGCTGTCAAGGGCTTTTGTGCCGTCAGAAAGATTTCCTGCTCCCTGTGAGAGAAGTTCTGCGGAGTCAGAAATTGTCTGTGTACCTGCGGAGAGTTGTTTTCCGCCGTTGTCGAGAGTTTCAAGACCCTGACTTAAAGCCTGTGAACCGCCCTGAACGGTTTCAAGACCTGCTGAAAGCTGACCTGCACCGCCTTGTAACTGCTGTACACCTGCGGAGAGTTTTTCTGCGCCGTCTTTAAGCTGACCGCCGTCTTTCATTGATGCGGATATCTGTTTCTGTGATTCTATGGTTTTCTGCAAAGTTCCTATTGAAACGGCAAGTTCCTGAGAGGGATTCTGTTCATAGAGAGCCTGCAAAGCTGTAAGAGCCTGTTCATTTGCGGAAATTGTAGCGTCAAGGCTTGCGCCTGCGTAAGCTATACCGCCTGCCAGATTGTCTGCGCCTGCGGAAAGGGATTCCGAACCGCTTGTAAGGCTGTCTGCACCGTCTTTAATCTGGGATATTCCTGCGGAAAGGCTGTCTGCGCCGTCTTTTGCGGAAGATATTCCCTGTGAGAGTTTCTGTGCCGACTGGTTGAGAGTTTCCGTGCCTGCGGAGAAAGTATTCATATTTTCTGAGAGTTTTTCCGCACCGTCCTTAACCTGTGAACTGCCTGCGGAAATTTTTTCAACACCGTCTTTTAATGTATCACTACCGCCCGAAAACTGCGATAATCCTTCGTCAAGCTGTGCGAATCCGTCAACGAGAGCGTCAGAGCCTTTTTTAGCGTCTGAAATTCCGTTTGAAAGTGCGTTTGCACCGTTGTTTACTTTAACTGCACCGTCCGAGAGAGTTTTTGCGCCGTTGTTTGCGGAATTAACACCCTCTTTGAGTTTAGCCGAGCCGTCTTTTACCGTCTGTGCGCCGTCTTTGAGAGTTACTGTTGAATCGGAGAGAGTTTTTGCGCCGTCTGCAATCTGTACAGCACCGTTATTAAGTTCATCTGCACCGTTTTTAAGTTTTGATGAACCGTCAGCAAGTTTATTAACACCGTCCGATAAATCTTTTGACTTTTTAGAGAGTTCGTCTAAACCGTTGTAAAGCTGTGCAGTACCGTCAGCAAGCTTGTTTGCACCGTCACTTAATTCTTTTAATTTGTCTTCGAGTTCTCCGAAATCGAAATTATCATCAATATCAAGGTCTGAGAATATCTCATTTGATACGACCGTAACGGAATTTGTCATTTCAAAATTATCAACGTCTGCGGAAATTTCAAAATAATCGGGGAGAGATACGTCAAATTCGCTTATTTCGTCAAGTCCGAGGCTTTCGCTGAGTTTCGGGAAACCTATTCCGACAGCTATAACTCTTTCACCGTCAGAAATTATTTTTCCGTTTGTTGCCTCAACGTTGAGGAATTTTCCCGTATCGAGAACAACTGCGCTTGCAGTCATGAACGGAACGTACATAGTTCTTTTTTCACCGTTTATTGTCTTGGTTACCTGTGCCTTGTTCGTGTAGTCCCAGCGGATAGTTACATGACCACTTTTTCCCTTTAAATCTTCGGGGGAAATTTCATTTCCGTCAAGGTAATAAGTAATATTTACATCAACGGGGAGTTCCTTGTCTGTTGTGCCTTTGTAGTATATATCATTTCCGTCAGCGTTCCATTCAAGGTTTTCGCCGTCCTGAGAGAAATCCTCATCGCCCTTTACGTTGATTATATCCGTGAGTGAAGAAATATCCGAAAGTTCTCCCGATGCGGGGGCATTTTTGAGCCAGTCGCTTACGACAACATTCTTAACGGAAGAATCGTTATTGCAGAGAACATAGACTGTTTCGTCTTTTTCGGCATTTTCTCCGTTTGACTGTCTTTCGGAATCTTCTGTATTTTCAGCCGTTTCCTGTATATTTTCCGTTGTGTTTTCTTCGGATTCGTCATTATTTGCGTATGTTATTACACCTGTTGTGACTGCGGAGACAGCAACTGCTGTAACGGCTGCGATTATTTTCTTATAATTTTTCATAAAATAACTCCCTTTCCAATGACATTATCAGTGTGCAAAATGAAGTTTGTGACTTTGATTTTTCTTTTCTTCTTCGGGAAGAAATCCCGCACTTGTCTTGCAGATTACCTTGTCAAATACCATGAACATTGAAGGCAATACCGTCAGGACAACCACCATTGAAATCAATGCGCCCCTTGAAAGAAGTACGCAGAGTGAAGAAATCATTCCTATTTTTGAATATACCGCAACGCCTACCGTTGCCGCAAAGAATCCGAGTGCAGAAGTGAAAACGGATTTTATTGAAGTGCTTACCGCAATTCCTATGCTTTCTTTTTTGTCTTTTCCAGATGAGCGTTCAGTCCTGTATCTTGTTGTCATGAGGATAGCATAGTCAACTGTTGCACCAAGCTGTATAGTTCCGATTACGACAGATGCGATAAACGGAAGTGAAGTATTTGTATAGTAGGATATTCCGAGATTTATCATTATTGCAAGTTCGATAACCGATACAAGTATCACTGGAAGCGATACCGAGCGGAATGTAAGTGCTATTATTATGAATATCGCTGCTATTGAGAGAATACTTACTGTTTTGAAGTCGTGGTTTGTTATTTCAATCAAATCTTTTGTCGCAGGTGCTTCACCTATGAGCATTGAATTTTCGTCATATTTTTCAATTATATTATTTAACGTTGTTACCTGTTCGTTTACTTCATCGGAGGCAACTTCATATTCCGAACCTATAAGCATTAACTGCCATTCATCGCCTTTGAGGATATTTTTAACGTCATCGGGGATAATTTCTTCGGGAATTGCCGAACCTACGAGAGAATCAAATCCCATGGCGAATTTAACGCCGTCAACCTCTTCGATTTCGTTCATCATTTTCTTAGCCTTTTTTGAATCAAGCTTTGAATCGGCAAGGAGAATATGCGTGCTGTTCATGTTAAATTCTTCGGCTAATTTTGTATTTGCTATGACGCTTTCAAGGCTTTTCGGGAGAGTGCTGTCAAGTTTATAGTAAACGCCATAGTGATTGTAACCGTAAAGGGCAGGAATAAGAACCGCAACAGCCATTGCAACAAATACCCCTGCGTTCTTTACGATTAAATGAGAAGTATGGCAGAAAGTCGGCAGAAAATCTTTGTGAGAAGTCTTTTCAATTGCTTTGTCAAATATAAGTATCATTGAGGGGAGAACCGTAACGCAGGCGATAACTCCGCATACAACACCCTTTGCCATTACAATTCCGAGGTCAAGTCCGAGTGTGAAACTCATAAAGCACATAGCAAGGAATCCTGCTACTGTTGTGAATGAACTGCTGACAACGGAAGTTATTGTTGCGGCTATTGCGTGTGCCATAGCCTCTTTTTTGTCGGAATAAGTTTCCTGCTGTTCCTTGTAGCTGTGCCAGAGGAATATTGAATAGTCCATTGTAACGCCAAGCTGTAAGACAAGCGCAAGTGCCTGAGTTAAGAAGGAAATCTCACCCATTGCGAAATTTGTTCCTAAATTCCATACTATTGCAAGACCTATGCTTAACATGAAGAATACGGGTATAAGGAAAGAATCCATTGTAATTATCAAAACTATGCTTGTGAGGATTACTGCGATTACAGCGTAAATTATTGATTCACTGTCCGAAAGGTGTTTCATATCCGCTGTTATAGCCGACATACCGCTTATAAAGCACTGTTCGTCTGTTATATCTCTCATTTTGTCGATAGCCGCAAGCGTGCCGTCAGCGGAAGTTGTATCGTCAAAGAATACAGCCATAAGGGTTGTATCGCCTTTGTTGAAGAAATCATATACTTTCTGCGGAAGAATTTCTTTCGGTATATTCAGGTCTGTAAGGGATTCATAGCATACAACGCTTGAAACGTGTTCGACCTCCGAAATTTTATCGGCAGTATCTTTTATTTGTTTCTCGGTCATTCCGTCAACCATTACAAAAGAAAAACCGCCCTGTCCAAATTCGTCTTTGAGAATATCCTGACCGACCATAGTATTTATATCTTTCGGGAGATATGAAAGTATATCATAATTTACCCTTGTATTGAGATAACCTATGGCGGAGGGTACAAGCATTAAAATTCCGATAAAAAGTATCAGAACACGGTGCTTTGAAATAAATTCGCCGAATTTAAGCATACAAATCATTCCTTTCCATAATTTATGGTTTATATAATTGTTTTTGTTTCTGTAATATATTATATACTCAAAATGACCGTTAGTCAATATCAAAAAGCAGAAAAAATGACTTTCAGTCATATTTTTGTAGACCTGCACAAATTGACTGCTTTTTATTTGTGACTGTTGGTCAGTTTTATCTTCTTGACACTATCCATAATATGCGATATAATAAAAATATGATAAAAAGCTTTATTCAAAGCTTATGAGGTGATACTATGGGAAAAATTGACATTAACAAACAACTTAAAGAAAATTCTCTGCTTAAAACGGCTTTTGAATTTTTCACAACAAAGGGATTCAGCAAGACTTCCATTTCCGATATAGTCAACAAGGCAGGCGTTGCAAAGGGGACTTTCTATCTCTATTTCAAGGACAAGTACGATATAAGGAACAGGCTTATCGCCCACAAGTCAAGCCAGATATTCCGCACAGCCCTTGATGAAACAAAGGAAATAAGACAGTCTCTCCCTTTTGATGACAGGATAATTGCCGTCATAGACAATATAATTGACCAGCTTACGGAAAATCAGTCGCTTATGACTTTTATTTCCAAGAATTTAAGCTGGGGAATATTCAAATCCGCCCTGATAACTTCAAAAGATGAGGGCGTGAATTTCCTTGACATATACTATGAACTCATAGAGGAAGCACCTTTTGAGTTTAAAAACCCCGAAATTATGCTGTTCATGATAATAGAACTTGTTTCGGGAGTATGCTATTCTTCTATTCTGCATGAAGAACCCTGCAATATAAATGAAATGAAGCCCTATCTTTACAACTCAATCAAGGCGATTATAAATCAGAATAAATTTGATGAAAAACAATAACAAAAAAGGCAGTCTGTAAAGACTGCCGATTTTATTTATATCCTGACTGCGCCGACAGTCCATGTTACAGGCTGATTTCTGAGGTTTGCGGGCAAGTCCGTCATAAGACCCTGACCCGTGGGAATCATATATTTTATGCGGAATCCGCTTAGTCTGAGTTCTTCGGTTATGCTTTCCCTGTCAAAGAAAACATCATAGATATTATATTTTTCCCAGCCCTTTAAATGTTTTAACGGAAGTTCAAAATCTATGTTCGGAACATCAAAAATAAGTATTCCGTCCTCGGTGAGAATATTTCTGAACTTATTGTAAATTATTTTTCTTGACGAATATTCAAAGTGCCTTATGTACCTGAAACAAGTTACTGCGTCATATTTTCCCTTTATTTTGTCGGCAATAACGTCAATCATTCCGACATCGGGGGGATTTGTGCTGCCCTTGAAACGGTTCTTGACGAGTTTAAGCATTTCTGCGCTTGCGTCTGCGGAAATGCATTTTCCGTGCCTGATACATTCAGCGGTAATTCTTCCGTCACCGCAGGCGACATCAATTATAAGCGGAGAAACTTCCCCGAAATAATTCTCAAATATTGCGCCTATGTTCTGTCTTTCGATAAAGTCAAAATATTTAAGTGCAGGTGAAGTGAATCTGTCCTGAGTATAATTTTCCGCAATTTCAAGCTGACTGTAATATTCTTTCATAGCCCTGTGACCCATTACAAGGTATTTTCCGTCATTTTCAAGCCGTCTGTTCCATTCGTAGAGTGATACGGGCTTTACGGAGCGGTTTTTCTCGGCTTCGTGTTCTATTATATCGGTTATATTCTTATTGCAGATTATATCGTCAAGTCTCTGCTTTGTAACGGGCGTGAGGTAGTCATTATAGCGTTTCTTAATTTTTCTGAGTGCTGACGAGACGGATTTCTCGTCATTTTCGGCAACTTCTCCCATTCCGCATTTCTTGACGATTTCCGAAACTCCCGAAACAGATGTACATACAACGGGCATGAAATTCTTCATAGCCTCGATTGCGGACAGCGAGCAGGCATGATTATATTCAAGAGAATTGTACGGAATTATTATGCAGTCGATTTCCGAATAGAATTTCCCCATATTATAAGAACCGCTGATTATTTCGCAATTTGAAGAAACCGTCATTATATAGGGCAGTTCAACGTTTTCATATCTCCATAGAATTTTGAATTTTATATCAGGGTTTGCCTTTATGACACTGCAAAGCAGATTTATGCCCCTTGCCTCGGACTGTTCAAGTTTCATGGGAGAGGACGCAAAGCCCACCGTAAATTTTTCAGGGGAAAATCTCCTGTTTCTCAGATATACTTTGCTGTCGGAAGTCAGGGGATAGGAAATCTCAGGTCTGCGGAAACCTTTTTCCTCCATGATATCTGCGGCTTTTTCGGATTGTACAAGATATCTGTGCTGTCCGAAATCGTTGAAATGTATGAGTTCTTTCAGGGTATTTTCGCTTAAATTACTAAGGGGATTCTGTCCGCTCAATTTAAATATTATATGTTCCGCAAGCATTGAGCAGTTATCTTGAAGGACTATATTCGGGGTGGATTCGCAGAGTATGCAGAGTGACAGGTCAAGTGATTTTATTATCTCCCCTGCTCCCTTTTCGGGGACGAGCATAAGACCGCCTTTTATCTGCATTTCCGATATGCCTTTTTCGATAGAAATAAATTTAAGGTTATACGAGCAGGTTCTTTTGAGGAGCTTGTAAAGTTCAAGAGCCTCATTTCTTACGGCATCTATACCCCTGCTCATGAGGAAATTCATGCATACTATGGCGACAGTGCCTTTTTTTCGGGTATTTTCAGAAATTTCGTCTATAATTTTCTTTCTGTATTCTTCTCCCCATGTTTCGAGGTTTTCGTCATCAACAGAGGAAATACCGCCCGTAAGCCTTGCAATGACGGAATTGTCTATTTCTCCCTTTATGCTTGGGGATATCTGCTTTCTGAGTTCGGGTTCGGAAAGGCGCATATATTTATTCAGAGTATCATTTGTTGCGTTTATTTTTTCATTCAGCGCACGGACTTCATTTTTCAATACTTCTGCGATATATTTTGTAACATCGTCATTTGCGTCAATTCTCTCCGAGAGTTCGGCAATACCCTTTGCGGATTCCTTATTGAAATTATTCTGTCTTTCTCCGAAGGGATTCACATACCAGAAAGTTAATTTTCTTCCGAGCCTGCGGAAAATATTTCCTATACCGCCTTCGGGGAGTTCTCCCTGATTATAGGATTCGGCATTTTTCTTTATCTTATCATATTCACTCATATTAATCTCCTGTTCAATTTAAATTCGGAATTTCATATTTACTCACATTGATTTTTTATTTAACTATCAGTGACGTAAGTGACCTTAATTCTCTTTTTATACTCTTTTAAAAAAAAAATATAAATATAAATAAGATATATAAAACGGGTCATTTTAGTCACTAAGGTCACTTTTATTTAAAAATTCCGCATTAATCAAAAGTCCACTTATGGTCAAGCTTTGCAACTCCTACTTCATCAATCGTTGAATAAACCGTAAACTCAACGGCTTTCGCCTTATAGTCATATGCGAACATATCCTTTGAACGTATGGCAATATCAAGCCGATAAGAGCCTTTGACAAAGTTCAGCTTGTCTATTTCGCAGGTTATTTCTCCCTGCTCTTTGAGATTTATATAGTCTATTCTCTCACGGACGGTATTTGTTCCGTAGCAGTTGAGGTTATCGCTCCTGTAAAAAGCAAGCCCTATTAAAACTCCGTCAAGCTTTGAGGGGTCTGCTTTGTAATATATTTTAAGGGTAACTTTTTCGCCTGTCCTGTACTTGCATGAAGCTGTGCCGTCCTCGCCGATGATTTCGGCTTTGGTAATTTCTGCGAAAAATTCCTTTTCCTGATTCTCCTCTTTTACTTCCTGAGATTTCGGAGCGGTTTTGGTATTTCTGCGTTTCAAGCCCATATATTCGAGATATTTCGGGTGTACTTCATTCGGACTTCCGTCCATTCTGATTTTCCCCTTGTCAATCCAGACGGTTCGCCCGCAAATCTGCTCAACCTGAGAGAGAGAATGTGAAACTATCACGATTGTAGTGCCTTTGGATTTTATATCGAGCATTTTCTCAAAGCATTTCGCCTGAAAAGCCGCATCGCCCACGGCGAGTATCTCATCTACCAGAAGAATATCAGCGTCAACGTTTATGGCAACCGAAAACGCAAGCCTCGTGTACATTCCCGAAGAATAAGTCCTCACGGGATTGTCTATAAATTCTTCAAGTTCGGAAAATTCTATTATATCATCAATTCTGCTTTCGATTTCTTTTCTTGTCAGTCCGAAAATAGAAGCATTTGTATAAATATTTTCCCTGCCCGTCATATCGGGGTGAAATCCTGCACCGAGTTCCAGAAGGCTTGAAATTCTGCCCGTAATCTTAATATTTCCGCTGTCGGGATAGATTATCTTGGTCAGGAGTTTTAACAAGGTGCTTTTTCCGCACCCGTTATGCCCGACAAGTCCGACAGCCTCGCCCTTTTCTATATCGAAAGATATGCCGTCAAGGATAACTCTTTCTTCATATCTTCTGCGATTGCTGAAAAGAAGTTTTTCCTTAATGGTCTGACCCTTGTCAAAATAGACTTTAAAGCTTTTCTTAACATCTCTTACTTCAATGACAGCCATTATAATTCCTCCGCAAAGTGCTTTTTAAGCTTTCCGAATATTAAAAGCCCTGCAAAAAATATAATCATGCTTTCGGCAAAGGCAAGGAAAACTATTTTAAATTCGGGGAACGTCCCGCAGTACAATATATCCCTGTATGCGATTATGACGGGCGACATGGGATTTATTAAATACAATGACATATACTTTTCGGGAATATAACTCACAGGATAAACAACAGGCGATACATACATAAGAGCCATATTCAGGACAGACATTATATGCTCCAAATCACGCAGATATACCGTAAGCGATGAAGTTATAAGAGTTACTCCTGCGACAAGAAAAAGCTGTATAATCATTATTACGGGGAGCATTAAAAGCGGTGCGGATTTCAGTTCCATAGGGGATATAAAATAAACCGCAAAAATAACTATGAAAGACAATGCCATATTTACGAAACTGCTCAAAGTATAGGAAAGAGGAAGTACCTCACGGGGAAAGTATATTTTTTTAACCATATTTGCCTGACCAAGTACGGCTTTTGAACCTGTTGTAAGGGCTGAGGAAAAAAATATCCACGGAACAAGTGCTACAAACAAGTGCATATAGTAATTTGGCATGGGGTTTTTGAGTATCACCTGAAAGACAAGAGTATACACACCAAGCTGCAAAAGCGGATTTATGAAAGTCCAGAGAAAACCCAGTACAGAGCCTTTATATCTGCCTTTCAAATCTTTTTTGACAAGTGAAACCGTCATTGTCCTGTACATATACAATTCCCTTATAAGTTGCATTTCAGCCTCCTGTAAAAAATCTTCATAATCTAACATATATTATATCAGATTTTTTATTAAAATGCAAGTTCAAATTAAAACTGCCCCATATTTCAGGGACAGCAGATTTTTAAATTTATTTAAATTATTCTTCTTCGGGTATTCCTGAGATTGTGAAATTAACTTCAACTTCTTTCCAAGTTGAGAAATCCGATTTATTTACAATCATTGGAGAATAAGCGGCGGCGGCTTCTGTCGGTGTGCCGTCAACAACAAGTGCGCCCTCTGTCGATACTGCATCTTCGGGGAGAGAATCAACCCAGCCGTTATATATATTTGACCTGAGTTCTTTTCCGTCATCGGAAGATGTATAATTCTTTGCGGTCATTTCAATTTCCTGACCGTCAATCTTGATTGAATCAATGGTTATAACCGCATCGGGGAACAGAGTTTTTCCGTCCTTAATCATAACAGCCGCAAACATAAGACCTGACGGAACTGCACCCGAATCCGTTGCATCTCCCGTGGTATCATAGCGGAAACCGTTCGTATCGGTTGTTACGCTTACGGTATAGCTTCCGTTGCCCTCTATATGGGGAACTCCTGCGTTATATGTGAGCATAGTGTCAGCTGCGCCCCAATACTGAATCCAGCCCTGTTCTTCATTTATGGCAAGATAAGCGTCACCTGATTCAGCGACAACGGGGTCTTCAAATTCAACATCATCTGCAACGGCAATCGGAACAGCTTCTTCCTCGGTTGTATCCTCGGTGACTTCTTCGCTTGATTCTTCGGTAGCTTCCTCAGTTGCCTCTGCGCTTGATTCCTCTGCCTTTGATGACTCGGCAGTTGATGAAGAACTGTTTTCCGTGGCTGTTCCTCCGCAGGATACAAAAGCCGAACACACAACAGCCGATAAAATAACACATGAAATTAACTTTCTCATAAGAACACCTCATTTAAAATCGTCAAATTTGCGCTTTTAGGGCTTGTGCTTTCGTTCACTCCGCTTTGCTGCGTTCACTTTCAGCACAAGGCGCAAATTTTCCTCCCAAAATCAATTAACATAATTGTATCATGTTTTTCGGAATTTGTCAAGTTATCATGCATATAATACAAAAAATACGCAATAATATTATTGCTCCGCATTTAAAAGATATTCAGGAGGTGATTCAGTGGCTGAATATATCGGTCAGGGAGTTTTCACTCTTTCAAATCCCGTCAGAATCGAGAGTTACGCCTCTGTCGCAGGCAAAAAAGAATCAGAAGGTCCTCTCGGTTATTGTTTTGATGAAATCATTCAGGACAGCCATTTCGGAAAACAGACTTGGGAACAGGCAGAAAGTCAGTTTCAGCTTGAAGCGGTAAGTCTCGCCGTCAGAAAAGCAAACCTTACAAAAGAAAACATAGATATCATTTGTTCGGGCGATTTGATAAATCAGTGCATAGGCTCGGCATACGGTCTCAGGGAACTTGAAATACCGTTCATGGGGATTTACGGGGCTTGTTCAACTATGGCGGAGGGTCTTTTAACATCATCTGCATTTATAGATTCGGGAATGGCAAAACGTGCAACAGCCGTTACTTCTTCTCATTTTTCGACCGCAGAAAGACAATTCCGTGCGCCTTTATCCTACGGCGGACAAAGAACACCTACTTCCCAATGGACTTGCACGGCTTCGGGAGCGGTAATATTATCCTCGGAAAAAGGAAAATCCGCCGTGACGGGCGGTTGTATCGGGAAAATTGCCGATATGGGCATAAGCGATATGACAAATATGGGCAGTGCAATGGCTCCTGCGGCTGCCGAAACTTTAAGGCGTTACCTTGAATCAACAAATACAAATCCCGAAAACTATGACTATATAGTAACGGGCGACCTCGGAACTGTCGGAAGTACCCTGTTTCTTGAATTAATGCAGAATACGGGCAGAAATTTAACCAATCACAAAGACTGCGGAGTTATGATATTTGACAGCGAAAAACAGGACACTCAATGCGGAGGTTCGGGGTGCGGTTGCAGTGCAGGCGTTCTCTGCGGATATTTCCTCCCCATGCTTGAAAACGGCAAAGCCGAAAATATTTTATTTATTGCAACAGGTGCTTTAATGTCGCCAATGTCATTACAGCAGGGTGAATCAATTCCCTCAATTGCACATCTCGTAAACATAAGGAGAATTTATGATAACTGAAATTATAAGGGCATTTCTCATAGGCGGAACAATCTGCGCCATAGGTCAGCTTTTAATAGACTATACAAAACTGACACCCGCAAGAATTTTAACGGGCTTTGTCGTTGCGGGAGTTATTCTCTCGGCACTCGGAATATATCAGCCGATAGCGGATTTTGCAGGAGCAGGGGCAAGCGTTCCCCTTACGGGATTCGGTCATCTGCTTGCGGAAGGCATAAGAAAAGCCGTGGACAGGGACGGCTTCATAGGAATACTCACAGGCGGAATGACTGCGGCGGCAGGCGGAATTACTGCGGCTTTGCTTTTCGGGCTTTTATCGGCATTTATTTTCAGGCAGAAAGACAAGGCATAAAAAAACGGCTTACCTATTGGTAAACCGAATTCTGGTGCGAGTGACGGGACTTGAACCCACACGTCGTTTCCAACACTAGCACCTCAAGCTAGCCTGTCTGCCTATTCCAGCACACTCGCATATAACCTCTGTCTCACGACTGCTTTATTATTATATCACAAGGATTTTGATTTGTCAAGTGTTTTTTGAAAAAAATTTCAGAAATTTTAAAAAAATTTTCTGCTGTCCTAAAAGACAGCAGAATTTTTTATTATTCCAATCTCCAATTATGAAGAATAAACCATACATATTCATCGCCTGCATTGCTTATTTTAAGCCATTGACAATTCTCAACATTAACAGTAAAATCAAAAGGAACTGTTGTTCTCGTCAATTCATCAGTAGTGTATATTATATTATTGTCGGCTGATATGTACAATTGTCTTGACCTATCTTTGTCTGTAATATCATCTATTGCAATTGTACCACTCAAAGTTTTATATTTTCCCCCAAGATAATAAATACCATATGATTCATGGTTTAACGTACTGCCACCCAAAAGGTTTAAATGTCCTGTATATTTATTTCCAAGTGTATCTTCTCTACTACTGTCATCTCCGATATATCCTTCTGTAACCTTCAATTCATCAAGATATACAACAGACGGTTCAGCAGGCTGTGGTATTTCTTCAACAGATGATTCATCAGCAACATTAATCTCAGGCGAAACATTATTTTCAGCAGGAATTGTTTCTTCGGGCTTTACTTCAACAACAGATGATTTTATTTGAGATGAAGAACTTTCAGATTTATCATTAAACCAAGATTCTTTTATCTGTCCCAGATTTGCAAAAAATGCCACTACTGCACCTACGCCGAGTATAATTGTTGTAATGCTAAATGCTGTTTTTTTGTTTTTTAAATCTCCCATAAAACAACCTCTTTTCTTTGAAATCAATTCTATAAGATGTATTTTTATAAATTATACCATAAATAAAATTGAATGTCAACAATAAAATGCAATATATGATATAATTTCATTATATTAAACAATGGAAAAGAGTGCTGTTTATGGGATATTACCAAAGATTAAAAGACCTCAAAGAAGATGCAGACCTGACACAAAAAGATGTAGCCGAAATAATCGGCGTTTCCGTAAATCACTATGGAAAATATGAACGTGGGGAAACTGACATTCCTTTTGAAAAAGTAATATCACTTGCCGAATATTACGGTGTATCACTTGATTATATCGCAGGACGAACAAATTCCAAAAACCCAAATGAAAATTTAACTATTTCAGATATATATAATAAACTCAGCGAAAGAGACAAGGGAAAACTTGAACTTTTCGCAGAAATGCTTATGGATAAAAGATTAACATAAAAAATCCCCCTTTTCAGGGGGTATTTTTTTAACTTAATTCAAACATTCCCGTATAAAGCTGGTAATATTTGCCTTTCTGGGCGATAAGTTCGTTATGATTTCCACGCTCAATAATTTTTCCGTTTTCAAGAACCATTATAGCCTGCGAATTGCGGACTGTTGAAAGTCTGTGGGCGATTACGAAAACAGTTCTGCCCTCCATGAGACTATCCATTCCCTTTTCGATGAGTGCCTCTGTTCGGGTATCAATTGAAGATGTCGCCTCATCGAGAATAAGCACAGGCGGGTCTGCTATGGCTGCCCTTGCGATTGCAAGGAGCTGTCTCTGTCCCTGAGAAAGATTTGAGCCGTCAGCGGTAAGCATGGTATTATAGCTGTTTTCGAGGTGAGTTATGAAATTGTCGGCATTTGCGAGTTTTGCGGCTGCATAGACTTCATCGTCTGTTGCGTCAAGTTTTCCGTATCTTATATTATCCATTACAGTACCCGTGAAAAGGTGTGTATCCTGCAAAACTATTGACTGCGAGTGGCGCAAATCATCTTTTTTGATTTTGTTTATATTTATTCCGTCATAGCGGATTTTTCCGTCAGGGACATCATAGAATCTGTTGATGAGATTTGTTATGGTTGTTTTTCCTGCGCCTGTCGAGCCTACAAAGGCGATTTTCTGTCCCTGTTTCGCATAGAGGCTTATGCCGTTGAGGACAATTTTTTCGGGTTCATAGCCGAACACAACGTTATCGAGTTCAACCATGCCTTTAACTTCTGTATAAGTTATTGTACCCTCTGCCTTGTGGGGGTGTTTCCAAGCCCAGTGACCCGTATGCTTGTCGGTTTCCTTTATATTGCCATTGCCGTCAATTTCAGCGTTTACAAGAGTTACATATCCGTCATCTGTTTCGGGCTGTTCGTCAATTACTTTAAATATTCTCTCTGCACCTGCGAGTGCCGTAAGTACGGAGTTCAACTGCTGAGATACCTGTGTTATGGGCTGAGAGAAAGAACGTGTGAATTGCAGATATGAAACAACCGTTCCTATTGTCATTCCGCCTATGCCCTTTACGGTCATTATACCGCCTACTATTGCGGTTATTGCGTAGTGCAGATATGATAAATTATTCATAATGGGCATTAACACATTTGCAAAAGTATTCGCACGGGTAGAGGCTTCACAGAGTTCATTGTTAAGCTTTTCAAATTCTTCAATTGCGATATCCTCATGACAGAAAACTTTAACGACTTTCTGACCGTCTATAAGTTCTTCTATGTAGCCGTTAGCCTTTCCTATGGCTTTCTGCTGTTCAATAAAGCCCTTGCTGCTTCTTGCACCTATGAATCCTATAACTCTTATTACCACCAATAACACTACGACAACTATTATAGTGAGCTGCCAACTGTATATCAGCATAGCCGTAAATACTCCGACTATTGAAATTGCGGAGCTTATGAACTGTACAATACTGTTGCTCAACATTTCACGGAGAGTATCGGTATCATTTGTGTATAAACTCATGAGTTCGCCGTGTGTGTGCTTGTCGAAAAACCTTATCGGGAGAGATTCCATTTTTGTGAAAAGGTCATTTCTTATTCTCATAAGAGTTGTCGTTGAAATTTTCATCATTATCCTTGCATACACAAAGGACGACAAAGCACCGAGTATATATATTCCTGCCATGACGGAAAGAATTGATATGAATTTTGTCTTGTCCCAACTGCCCGATTTTACGGCTTCTTCTATGTTGTCAATAAGAGGCTTTAAGAGATAATTTCCCGCAATTCCCGCAAAAGAACTGAATACAACGCCTATGACGACAATTATAAACTGCGCCTTGAATCCGTACATATAGCTGAAAATACGCTTCATGGTATTTTTGACGTTCGAGGGTTTCTGCGGAGCTTTCTGATTTCTTGGCGGCATTATTCATCAGCTCCTTTCTGCTGGGAATCGTAAACTTCCCTGTAAATATTATTATTTTTAAGTAATTCTTCGTGTGTGCCAACTGCACTTATTTTTCCGTTGTCCATTACAATAATTCTGTCAGCGTCCTGAACGGAAGAAATTCTCTGTGCTATTATAAATGTGGTGGTATCGGAGAGTTTCTCACGGAAAGCCTTTCTGATATTGCTGTCGGTAGCGGTATCGACTGCGCTTGTTGAATCATCGAGAATAATTATTTTCGGCTTTTTGAGCAATGCACGGGCTATGCAGATTCTCTGTTTCTGTCCGCCCGAAACATTTACACCGCCCTGACCGAGGTCTGTATCGTATTTGTCAGGGAAACTTTCTATAAAATCGTGGGCGCAGGCTGATTTGCAGGCATCAATAATTTCCTCATCTGTTGCATTTTGATTGCCCCACCTGAGATTATCTTTTATAGTTCCCGAAAAAAGAACATTTTTCTGCAAAACCATAGCGACCTGATTTCTGAGGGTTTCGAGGTCATATTCCTTTACGTTGTGACCGCCTACTATTACATCTCCCTCTGTTGCGTCATAAAGTCTTGGGATAAGCTGGACAAGGGAAGTTTTTGAAGAACCCGTACCGCCTATGATTCCGACAGTTTCGCCCGATTTTATGGTTAAATCTATTTTTTCAAGGGCTAAGTTCTTCATGTCGTTGAAATAGCTGAAACTTACATTCTTGAATATCACAGAGCCGTCCTTACATTCAGCCTTTGCATTTTCGGGAGAAGATATAGTCGGTTCTTCCGTGAGGACTTCATAGACACGCTGTAAAGATGCCCTTGAAAGCACAAACATGATAAACATGAACGAAAGCATCATAAGTGCCATGAGTATCTGTGTTACATAAGAGATAAAGCTTGAAAGCTCGCCTGTTGCAATATTTCCGCCGACAGCCATATTTCCGCCGAACCATAATATCGCAACAATGCTTGAATACATTATGAACTGCATTGAGGGCATTGTCATAATTATTAACTTTTCCGCCTTAACCTGAGCCTCACGGACTTTTTCGGTATTTTCGGTAAATTTTTTCTTTTCGTATTCCTCACGAACAAAAGCCTTTACGGTTCTTATGCCCACAAGATTTTCCTGAACATTTGAGTTCATGCCGTCATAGAGTGCAAGCATAGCTTTGAATCTTGGGTGCGCCTTTGTCATGATAGTCGCAACAATTGCCGCAAGAACGGGTACTGCACATAAAAATACCACCGAAAGACTTGAATTTATTTTCAGTGCCGCCATAAGAGCGCATACAAGCATTATAGGCGCACGGAATGCCATTCTTATGAACATCATGAAAGCATTCTGAATATTTGTAACGTCTGTTGTAAGTCTTGTTGTAAGAGAGGCAGTTGAAAATTTATCGACATTCGCAAAAGAAAAATCCTGCACTTTTTTGAACAATGCTTTTCTGAGATTCTTTGCAAAGCCCATAGCCGCAACCGCACTCAGCCTTCCTGCTATTGCGCCGAAAAACAGCGATACAAGAGCCATTCCTACCATAAGTCCGCCCATTCCCGCAACATAGCCTACATTTCCCTTTTTTATGCCGTTGTCTATTATAAGAGCCATAACCATGGGAATAAGAACTTCCATGAGGACTTCTCCTATTATTGATACAGGCGTGAGAATTGCCTGTTTCTTGTATTCGCCAACATAAGAAAATATTTTTTTGAACAAACAGAATCCCCCTTTAAATTTATTCCCCGCAAAAAGCGGGGAAATTGTCGGTATAATTATTTTTCAAGTGTTCCGTGTGAGAGTGATTTAAGGTAAGCGTTGATAAATCCGTCAATGTCTCCGTCCATTACAGCCTGAATATTGCCGTTTTCAAAGCCTGTTCTGTGGTCTTTTGCAAGTGTATAGGGCATGAATACATAAGAGCGTATCTGCGAACCCCATGCAATCTGATTCTGTACACCCTTGATATCCTCTATTTTTTCAAGGTGTTCACGTTCCTTTATTTCGACAAGCTTTGCACGGAGCATTTTCATGGCATAATCTTTGTTCTGGTACTGGCTTCTCTGTGTCTGACAGGAAACAACTATGCCTGTGGGCTTGTGGATAAGTCTTACAGCCGAACTTGTCTTGTTGACTTTCTGACCGCCTGCACCGCTTGAACGGTAAACTTCCATTTCGATATCTTCGGGACGGATATCAACTTCAATGGAATCGTCAATTTCGGGCATAACTTCGAGGGCTGCAAAAGATGTATGTCTTCTGCCCGATGCATCAAAGGGAGAAATTCTTACAAGTCTGTGAACTCCCGATTCAGATTTCATATAGCCGTATGCGTTGTCGCCTTCTATCAATATAGATGCGGATTTCATGCCTGCATCATCACCGTCAAGGTAATCAAGGAGAGTAACTTTATAGTCATGTCTTTCAGCCCAGCGGTTGTACATTCTGTAAAGCATTTCAGCCCAGTCCTGAGCCTCCGTACCGCCTGCGCCCGCATGGAAAGTCAGGATAGCGTTTGAATTGTCGTATTCGCCGTTGAGGAGAGTAGCGAGCTTTTCTTCTTCGAGTTTTGATTTGAAAGCATTGGATTCGGAAGTTATCTCATCAATTGAACTTTCGTCATCTTCTTCAATGGATAATTCAATAAGCGTAATAATATCTTCAAGGCTTTCGTTGAGTCTGTTGAATTTTTCAATTTTCTTTTCGAGTGTTTTTGTTTCCTGCAAAACTTTCTGCGAATTTTCGAGGTCGTCCCAGAATCCGTCCTTTGCGGTTTCCTCATTGAGTTCGGCGATTCTTTTCTTTGCGCCTTTTATGTCGAGAACATCGGCAAGTTCTTCCATCTCTTTACGGTAGCCGACCATTTCGACACGCAGTTCATCGAGAATAATCATATTAACAAATCCTTTCTTATTGGTTTTACTATATTATAGCATAAATTTTCATGTTAATCAAGCTTTGACATAATTTTTGTCACACGGCATATTTCAACACGGTGATGTTTCAGTTCGGTTATGTCTATCCTGAGCATATCCGTATCAACGGAAGTTTTTGTGCCGTCTTTCGGGATTTCTCCGAGAAGTGAAACGACATATCCGCCGAAGGTGTCATATTTTTCGGCAGGGAGTTTTATTTCGAGTTCTTCGGCAACTTCGGAAAGAGGAGTTATGCCCGGAACAAGCCATGTATTTGTACCTGTCTTTTCAAATTTTATTTCGGGTTCATCGAGTTCGTCATCGTCAAAATCCCCCACAAGCTGTTCAACAAGGTCAGTAACGGTAATTATACCGCTCATTCCGCCGTACTCATCAACAACGACAGCAAAACGGTCTGCGCCGTATTTTTTCATCTGTGCGAAAAGCCTGTCCGCTTTCATATTTTCATGAACGAAATAAGGTTCTCTCACGGCATTGTTCATTATATTAACAAGGCTTTTGTCATCAAGGCGGAAATAGTCCTTTGCGTTGAGTATACCTGTTATATTGTCAATGCTTTCCCCGCATATCGGAAATGACGAATGTCTTGTGCGGTGAATGGTTTCCTCCCATGTTTCAATGCTTTCGTTCTCCCACAAAATAGAAACATCTGTTCGGTGGGTGCATATCTGACCTGCGGTCATGTCATCAAAGGCGAAAACATTCTTGATTATGCGGTTTTCGTCCTCGTCAATAGCACCTGTTTCCGCACCTGCATCTGACATCATAAGGATTTCTTCTTCCGTGACAGTATTATTTCCGCTGTCGGGGTCAACGCCCGTGAGTTTAAGTATTCCCCTTGCGGTCATTTCCGAAAGAAATGAAAACGGAACGAAAACAATATGCATAAGGTTTATAAAGCCCGCAAGTCTCAAAGCTGTCTTTTCGGGGTGCATGGCGGCGGTTTTTTCGGGGATTATCCTGCCGAAAACAGTATTCAGAAACGCAAATATCAGAGAAAAGGCTATTATTATGACATACCGCCATTCGGTATGATATATTTCTACAATGGACTCGCTGATTGGTACAGAAATATCTGCGGCAATAAGCGATGAGGCAATAATGCTTATTATGAAAAATGCCGAACTTATTGAGGAAAGAAACTCTGACGGTTTGTCTGTCAGTTTTTTTAATTTTTCAGCTTTTTTATTACCGCCTGCCGACATTTTTTCAAGCTTTGAATCGTTCATTGATATTAAAGCTTTTTCCGATGCGGTAAGAAAGGCATTGACGACAATAAGAATTATCGGCACAAAAGCATACATATATAACTCTTTAAAGAGTGTTAAAAAGAGCATTAAAAATATCCTCCGTAAAACTCCTTGACAAAATTTTGAAACACACTATATTATACATTATAATATTAATATTGTCAAGAGAAAATTATCACAATTAAAAATCCCTGCCGAATGACAGAGATTCTTAAAATTATTTTGACTTTTTCCTGAGCCTTGCAAAAAATTCGGAGAGTATATGCGAACATTCCTCCTGCATTATTCCGCCTTCCGCCTGCGGTTTGTGATTATAGGGCATATCGAACATATTCTGCACGGAAACGACAGAACCGCTTTTTTTGTCATATGCGCCGAAATAAACATCATCTATCCTTGAATTTATTATTGCTCCGCAGCACATGGGACAGGGTTCAAGAGTAACATATATTGCACATTCGGGAAGACGCCAGCCTCCAAGGGTTCGGCAGGCTTCATCAACAGCTTCAATTTCGGCATGGGCGAGGGCATTTTTAGCGAGTTCACGCCTGTTTCTTCCTCTGCCGACAATTTCGCCCGTAGTTTTCTTAACAATGACAGCACCGACAGGGACTTCCCCCTCTGCGGCGGCTTCTTCTGCGAGTTTCAGGGCTTCTTCCATGTAATTAATCATCAGAAAACAACTCCTACAAGTGCATAGACTATGCATACAAGCCCTACGGCTATATACGGGAATATCTTTACCGAGAACAGTATTCTCTTTCCGAGCGGAAATTCGGATTTGTATTCCGCAAGCATTTTTCCTTTTTTCCTGTTGTGCAGAAAACAAAGTATAGCTCCAACCGCCCCTGCAATAAACACAAGTGACATGAACATTCCCCTTGTCATGCTCATGCTTACGGAGGGTTCTGCCTCTATGACGGTCAGTGCAAGGACATACATTTTATATACTATGCTTACGGCTATGGGAGTGAAAATACTTCCGCTCCTCAGCATACCGTAAGAACCTATTACGGATATGAGGAAAACCGCTGCCATATCCCCGAAATCATGTGTTAAAAGGGCTGCCGTGAGAGATGTTATTATTATTGCGAACAAGTCTCCGAACTGCCTGCACACCGCAAACACAGCACCGCAGAATATCATTCCGCTGAGTATCGACATGATTATTGTGTCGAATATGATATATACAACAAATTCCACTTGTCCCCATACCGAAACGTCCGTGTCTATATTCCTGAAAAAGCTGTATATTTCTTTCGTATCGGGAGAAAATGCAGACGGTATGTTTATTATCGTACAGACAAGCAGGGCAAGGGATATTCCCGTGACAAGCCCTGACGGGTGATTCATTGTATGCATGAACTCAACTTTGAGAGGGACTTTGAAAGATTCATGCAGATAGAACATTGTGACAATCATTCTTATCAGGGACACCATTATTATAACCGTTACTATTTCAAGGCTTCCGCCGTAAATCGTATTGTTAAAAAAGTTACTGTTTACATCTATCCCGATTATACTTAAAAATTTTACAAGAAATTTTACGACTATCGTATCTGTCACAAGCCATATAAGCATGGCATTTCCTATGATGTTGAATATCCTTGCAAGGGTTCTCTTTTCGGCACTCACGGCACTTTCGCTTATAAACCCCTTGCCGTCAATGAAAATGCTTTCATCTTTATTTGACGAAAAACTGAAAGAAAATTTATTTTCCTTTTTTCTGCGCCATTTTATGAACTGCCCGTTATAGGAATCATTCTGTGTGGAGTAGTCAAATTCATCTATGACGTTTATTATTTTACTGTCAGAACATTCAGCAGTTTTGTTCAATCGGACCGCCTCCTTCCGCTGAAAAATTTTCCGCCGAAATCGTACTTAATATGATTTTAGCATATTCAGGCACATTTTATGTTATTATTTTCTCTATATAGTGTAAATTTTTTATTAACATCTTATTCCATTACGTGTTCCATAGCGTAATAGAATATTTTCTGTACATGATTATCGCAAAGCGAATAAAAAATAGTCTTTCCGTCCCTGCGTGTGCTTACAAGCCTTGCCTGTTTTAAAACTCTTAACTGGTGGGAAATTGCCGATTGTGTCATATTTAAAAGTTTTGCTATGTCGCAGACGCACATTTCATTCTGGCAAAGCACAAATATTATTCTTATCCTTGTGGAGTCACCGAATACTTTAAGCAATTCCGCAGCATCATAAAGCACTGATTCATCAGGCATAATTTTTGATACTCTGTTTACGATGTCCTCATGTACACAATTGTGTCCGCATATATGTTCTTCCATTTTATCCTCCCTTTCCATTATGCCGTAACCGCAAAAAATATATAGACCGTTGCCATTACAGCCAAATTACTGCAAATAAGACCCACAACGCAGGTTATAACCGCCCATATGTCAAAGACTGCGTTCATTCTCTTATTGTAAAGCACCGTGCATTTTTTATTTTTCCTGTACAGTTTCTCCGTGAAAACCATTTCGCTCGGAAAAACACATGGATATTCCTCATTTTCTATTTTATAATATGCTACCGTAAAGGGCATTTTTTCGCTTTCTCTTTTTCCGAAATGCATGAACTCCGCCTTTTTTCTTTTTGAGAATACAAGCCTTATACAGAAATAAACAAAAAGCAAAGCCATGCCTATTATTGCAAGTTCAACTATTCCCAGCGCACCAAGATACAAATAAAAATCGCTGACTCCGAAAATTTTGCAGAGAACAAAAATAACTGCTATAACAAGAATAAACTCCAAAAGGCATACCCCCTCACATTACAATTATATCATAAAACTGCGTATAAGTCAATAATTTACGCTGTTTTGCCTTTGATAACATTAATTTTATTAAAAATAATTTATGCCTGAAAAGCAGTTTAATTCAAAAAAAATATTACTTATTCAATGAATATTAATTCTGCTATATTAAATTAACAATTAATCCACAGATTTTATGTGCATACTGCACAAATTAATGTCTCATAATTCTACAATCAGAGAATATACAATTTGCACAAATTACCTTGACTTTTTTCTACATCCATGTTAAAATTAATTTACATGAGAAAAGCCCCTTCTTTTAAAGGGTACGGTTTTGCACTGAACCGTATATTTACATATTTGGGAGGATATTAAAATGTTTAAGAAATCAAAAATCACACGTTTCATAAGCTTGTCCGCTGCCGCTGTGTGCATGGCTTCGGCTATGAGCTTCGCACCTATCAGCATCTTGACCGCTGATGCCGCAGACCCTCTTACGGCTTTCGAGATTACCGAAGATATGAAGATAGGCTGGAACATAGGCAACAGCATGGACGCTACCGCAAGCGGCACAACAGCAGGCGTTGAGTCCGAAACAGCATGGGGCAACCCCAAGACAAATCAGGCTCTTATTGACGAAATAAAGGCAAGAGGCTTCAACACAGTCAGAATCCCCACAACATGGTACCAGCACCTCGATGCAGACAACAACATTGACCCCGCATGGATGGCTCGTGTAAAGGAAATCGTTGACTACTGCTTCAATAATGATATGTACGTTATCCTCAACGTTCACCACGAAAACTGGATTAACCGTGCAGACCTCGGTACTGCTTACAACGAAATGAAACCCAAGCTCATGAAAATCTGGCAGCAGATTGCAACAGAATTTGCAGAATATGACCAGCACCTCATCTTTGAGTGCATGAACGAACCCCGTGCAGCAGGTACTACTCACGAATGGTGGGGACCTCAGCAGGACGAAGTTGATACAATAAACAAGCTCAACGCTGATTTCGTTGAACTTATCAGAAGTACAAAATCGCCTTACAGCTCTACCCGTCTGCTTATGATTCCCGGCTACTGTGCGTCAAGCGACAAGACTATCTTCTCAAAGATAGAAGTTCCCGATGACGACTATGTTGCAGTTTCAATCCACGCTTATTCGCCCTATACTTTCGTTATGGCAAAAGATGACGGAAACGGAAATCTCTATGACCACAGCACTTACACAGAGTCGTATTCCGCAGAACTCCACACAATTCTTGAAAATATCAGAAATACTTTCATAGATAAGGATATCCCCGTTGTAATCGGTGAGTTCAGTGCCTCAAACTATCAGAATACAGAGGCTCGCTGCGACTGGGCAACAGACTATATCTCAACAACAAAGAAATTCGGTATTCCCTGCGTTCTCTGGGACAATGACGCAAGAGGAAACTCTGACCCCTCGGAAGCTCATGACTATATCGACAGAAAAGCTGTCGTAAACAACGGCGCAACAGGCGATGCCGCATGGTATCCCGATTCCGTTCAGGTTGTTGATACAATGATGAAAGTTCTCGCAGACGATTCAATCGTATGGGGCAGCGAAGGCAAAGCTCCCGTTATAAAACATCAGGATATCTCAACAGGCAAGAAACTCCTTGACAAAGCTGTTTCCCTCGATGCAGCAATAGAAAACGGCAACTGCACACCCGGTCTCAATGCTACATGGGACGAACTCGAAAACAATGAAGTCGCTATCAAGTACACAGGCGATATCCCCGTTGTTGCGGTTTGTGACGGCAACTGGAAAGGCTGGACCGAAATAAGCCCCTATGACGTTGACGAAGTAAACGGTATAGCTTACTACGCAGGCGACAGAATCAAGGCTGCATGGAGCGGTGATGCTTCCGAAATTCAGCACATCTTCGCAAGAACAAACACAAAGACCGAAATAACCGATATGGTTATCCTCGGTGCTTCCGAAATAGAAATCCCCACAGAAGAAGTGGACAAAACTATTAAGTTTGACCTCAGCTTCAAAGATGTTTCAAGGACTGATAATCTTGTTTTCTCTTTCAAGACAACAGCAGGTTCTACAGCTAACGGCTGTGTAGGTTTCATGAACGGTGCAGACTGGGAAATGGTTGAATGGGAAACTGTTGCTGATTCAACAGGTACAGTTACTGTTGAAATCCCCATGAGCAAGATTCCCGAAACTGTTGAAAACGGTCAGGCTCAAATCTGGTGGTGTGATAACGAAGTTTCAGACTTTACTTACGTTTTCAAGGGAAATCAGCCCGAATCAGAACCCACTTCCGAACCTACATCAGAACCCGATGTTGTACCGCCCACAGGCATTGTTTACGGTGATGCAAACGAGGACGGAAACGTAACTATCTCCGACTGCGTTACAATTCTCCAATACCTCGCAAACGGCGAAAAATATAAGCTTTCCGACCACGCAAAAGCTCAGGCTGACGTTGACGGCGTTGCAGGCGTAACAGGTAAGGACGCTGCTATTATTCAGCTTGTTGATGCAGGTATTTACAAGGCTTCCGAACTTCCCCTCAAAGCACAGTAATTAATTGAATAAAAAAAAAGCGGTTCTCGAAAGAGAGCCGTTTTTTATGTCCTTTTTCCGTATTCTGCATATAATGTAATGAGATTTATTCTCAGATTACGCCTTACGGCAGAATGGAGAGTTTCAATGAACAATATTTCCGAAATACTTATTGCAGGCGGTGATATGAGACAGATTTACTGCGCCCTTTCACTTTCTGAAAAATATGATATATCCGTTACGGGATTTGATGAGGAATATATCCCGAAAAATCTAAAAAAAGCCGATTTGAACAAAAAATATGACTGTAT
This sequence comes from Ruminococcus sp., assembly GCA_017543595.1. GTDB lineage: Bacteria > Bacillota > Clostridia > Oscillospirales > Ruminococcaceae > Ruminococcus. Next base: position 94,076 of record JAFYFU010000019.1, read on the forward strand.
AGTTCTCCCCGTCCCTGCGCTTGACGGAAAAGGTCTTGTTTCTTCTCCCTGCTTTTCAGGGGAGATATATTTAAATGATATAAAAAATATGCTCAAAGAAAACGGCATAATTTTTGCGGGGAGAGCTGACGAAAATACTAAAAAATTTTTTAACAATCATGAATTTTACGACTACACGGAATATGAGGAGTTAAGCCTTAAAAATGCCGTTCCCACGGCAGAGGGGGCTGTAAAAATCGCCCTCGAAGAACTCCCCGTAACTTTAAACAGCCTTAAAATATTAATAGTCGGTATGGGGCGCATAGGTACTGCCCTTGCAAATATTCTCAAAGGTTTCGGTGCAGATGTAACTGCCGCCGTCAGAAATGCAAAAGGTTCGGCAAAAGCCCGTATTTCAGGCATAAAATCCGTGTGTATAAAAGATATGGACAGCAATTACGGACTTGTATTCAATACCGCCCCGTCATTGGTATTCACAAAAGAAATTCTTGAAAAATTCAGTGATGATACACTTTTTATAGACCTTGCCTCAAAACCAGGAGGAATAGATTTCGATTCAGCCGCAGAACTCGGAAAAAAAGTTATATGGGCTTTGGGTATCCCCGGAAAAAATGCCCCCGCAACCGCAGGAAAAATAATAGCCGAAACTGTAATTTCTGTTTTGTCGGAAAGAGGTGCGGAATATGAGTGATATGTTAAAAAATCTTAAAATAGGCTATGCCCTGACGGGTTCTTTCTGTACCTTTGAAAAAAGCTTTGAACAGGCAAAAATTCTCCGTGATACGGGTGCGGAACTCATACCCGTAATGTCGGAAAATGCCTCCTCAACAGATACACGTTTCGGAACAGCAGAAGAAAATATTAAAAAATTTGAGGAAATATGCGGCAGAAAAATTATATCCTCAATAAAAAATGCCGAACCCATAGGACCTCATAACCTTACGGATTTGATGATTGTCGCCCCCTGTACTTCAAATACCGCCTCAAAACTTGCAAACGGTATCACCGATACAGCGGTGACTATGGCTGTAAAATCACATTTAAGGAGCGGAAAGCCCGTACTTCTTGCAATATGTTCAAATGATTCCCTTATGGGGTCGGCAAAAAATATAGGTGAATTATTTAACAGAAAAAATTATTATTTTGTTCCAATGCGTCAGGACGACTGCATAAAAAAACCCGCCTCTCTTGTTGCGGAGTTTAAACTCATTCCGCAGGCTGCCGAGGCGGCTTTAAAGGGCATACAGTTAAGACCGATTATTTACTGATTATCTGTTGCGCTTTTCATATTCTGTTTTTTCTTTCCAGTCCTCGCCGATGTACTCTTTGCAGACATTTTCAAACCATTTGATATCCGTAGTTTTTTCGGCAAGTTCTTTTTCTATTTCACGGCGGTGCTTTGCGTAGTAGAGCAAATCGTTGAGAAATTCTTCACGCCACTGTTTGAGTTTTTCCTCATCTAAGCCCTCACGCTCTGCAATTTCCGCTGTATCCGTGCCTTTAAGAATTTCTATTGCAACAGCATCTTTTTGTTCTCTTGACGGTTCGGGAGGCGGAGTCGGTTCTTTTCGGGGATAATAAATATAAATTATCCATATGATTATACAGCCGAATATTAAAAATATTACATGATTGTCCGTCATATTTTCCGCCCCCTGTCTGTCGGATTATTTTCCGTATATACGGGCAGCTATGTCAACTGTCTGTTTAGCGTCCTTTGCATAGAAATCTGCGTGTATCTGTTCGGCATAGGAGGCAGTAAGAACCGCTCCGCCGACAACCGTTTTACATTCGGGATACTGTTCATTCAGCAGAGTTATGGTTTCCGCCATAGCTCCGAGAGTAGTTGTCATGAGGGCGGAAAGTCCCACAAGGCTTACCTTTTCTTTTATGGCGGTATCAACGATAAGCTGAGGGTCTACATCTTTTCCGAGGTCTATGACGGTGAATCCGTAGCTGTCGAGGAGGACTTTGACGATATTTTTTCCGATATCGTGGATATCGCCCTTTACAGTTGCAAGGACTACTTTTCCCTTTGACACGCTTTCGGAATTATTAAGTGAAAGTTTTGATTTTATTATTTCAAAGCAAGCCTGCGCCGCACCTGCCGTAAGTATAAGCTGCGGCAGGAAAATTTTTCCCTTTTCAAATTTTTCCCCTGCGCTGTCAAGTGCGGGAATGAGATAATTATTGATTATCTCCATAGGGTCTTTTTCCTTCATGAGTTCTTCTGCGGCTTTTGTGGCATCATTTTTAAGACCGTTTTCAACGGCATACATAAGGTCGGGAGTGCCTTTGTCAGCCGTTACGGGCTTTGGTGCGCTGTCCGCATTTGCATATACCGATATAAATTCCTCGGAATTTTTGTCTATTCCCGTGAGAAGCCTGTAAGCCCTGACTGCGCCCATTATTGAATCTATATTCGGATTTATAATCGGAAGTGTCAGACCACTGTGAAGTGCCATTGTAAGGAATGTTCTTGTAATTGTTTCCCTGTTTGGAAGTCCGAAAGATATATTCGACACACCGAGAACGGTATTCAAGCCGAGTTCGGTTCTTACACGGTGAAGGGCGTTTATAGTTTCCATAACGCCGTCCTGCTCCGCTGATGCCGTAAGAGTAAGGCAGTCTATAAAAACATCTTCTTTCGGGATACCGTATTCAAGGGCTTTGTTTAAGATTCTTTCGGCAATTTTAAATCTCCCGTCTGCGGTTTTGGGTATGCCTTTCTTGTCAAGGGTAAGACCGACAACAGATGCGCCGTATTTCTTTACAAGAGGGAGAATTTTTTCAAGGGATTCTTCCTCACCGTTTACGGAGTTTACAATGGGCTTTCCGTTGTATACTCTCAGTCCTGCATCAAGGACTTCGGGAATTGTCGAATCAAGCTGTAAAGGTGTGTCACATATGCTCTGAATAGCCTTTACAGCCGTAACCATCATTTCTTTTTCATTTATGTCGGGAAGTCCCACGTTTACATCAAGGATTTCCGCACCTGCGTGTATCTGTTCAACAGCCTGACCGAGTATATAATCTATATCATGGTCAATGAGAGCCTGTTTGAAACGCTTTTTACCCGTAGGGTTAATTCTTTCGCCTATAACTCTCGGCTGGTTTATCTCAACACAGTTTACGGCTGAACAGGCTACACTTCGTTTTTTCGGTTTCTGCGGACAGTATTCGAGATTTTCAAATTTATTTGAAAGAGCCGCTATATGTGAAGGGGTAGTTCCGCAGCAGCCTCCGAACATCTTTACACCGAGCTTTACAAGCTTTTCATATTCATTCGCAAAATCTTCGGGAGACATATTGTATTCGTTGGTTGCGGGGTCGGGAAGTCCTGCATTTGGCTTTGCTATGACGGGCAGAGATGTAAGTGAGCATATTTTCTCAAACACGGGATAGAGCTGTTCAGGACCGAGAGAACAGTTTACACCTATGGCATCAACTCCGAGACCTTCAAGAACTGCTACCATACATTCGGGCGATACTCCCGTGAATGTACGCAGATTTTCCTCAAAAGTCATGGTTACAAGTATCGGCTTGTCGGAATTTTCCTTTGCCGCAAGGACAGCCGCCTTGACTTCATACAGGTCTGTCATTGTTTCGATTACAATAACGTCTGCATCTTCACCTGCAAGGACAACTTCCCTGTATATATCATAGGCTTCCTCAAATTTCAGAGAACCCGACGGTTCAAGGAGCTGTCCGATAGGACCTATGTCAAGGGCGACAAGAGCATCACCGAAAACTCCGTCCCTTGCATTTTTCACGGCAGCTTTTACGATTTCTTCGACTGTGTGTCCGCTTTCGGCGAGTTTAAGCCTGTTTGCGCCGAAAGTATTTGTATATACTATATCCGAACCTACTTCCGAATATATTGTATGTATATTCATTACGGACCACGGGTCTTCAATGTTTATAAGTTCGGGAATATGCCCCTCATAATCCGTTGTTGATTGGAGCATAGTTCCCATTGCCCCGTCAAGGAAAACAAATTCCTTTGAACGGAGCAGTCTTTCAAGCTTTTGATTCATTTTTCAAGCCTCATTTTTTGTACGGGTGATATTTTATATTTTCAAAGACAAATGCAAGAGCCGCTATATGTGCGGGAGTAGTTCCGCAAGCACCGCCGAACATTTTTACACCGAGTTCCGTGAGTTCCGCACAGTGAAGCGCAAATTCTTCGGGTTCTACATCATATTCGCCTGTTTCGGGGTCAGGGATTCCCGCATTCGGCTTTGCTATCACGGGCAGAGAAGTATTTGAAGATATTTTTTCAATTACGGGGCGAAGCTGTTTTGGAGAGAGAACACCGTCTGCGCCTATTGCATCAACTCCGAGGCTTTCAAGTGCCGTAACCATTTCTTCGGGGGATACACCGTCAGCGGTGAGTAAATTTTCACCGAATGACATAGTTACGATTATAGGCTTGCCTGAATTTTCCTTTACGGCACGGACAGCGGCTTTTGTTTCTTCAAGGCTTGTCATGCCCTCTATGGCAATTAAATCGGCATCTTTTCCTGCGATGACAATTTCCTTGAATATATCATAATATTCCTCATCGCTGAGTTTCTTTCCGACAGAACCGATATCAAGGGCGATGAGCGCATCGCCGAAAACGCCTTCCCTTGCATTTTCAACAGCAGACTTTACTATTTCCTCAACTGTATATCCGCTGTCTGCGAGATTCAATCTGTTTGCGCCGAAAGTATTTGTATAAACTATATCAGCACCGACTTCCGAATATATCGTATGCATATTCATAACAGACCACGGGTCAATCATGTTCACAAGTTCGGGGATATTTCCGTCATAATCGGCTGTTACTTGAAGCATAGTTCCCATTGCGCCGTCAAGAAATACAAATTCCTTTGAGTTAATCAGATTTTCAAGTTTTTCATTCATTTTTTTATACCTCACTTTATAATAATATCAATTTTTTCTGAATGTTCCGAGAACACGGAAGTATTCGAGATTTTCCTCCAAATCACGAATAAGAGCCTTTACCGAGGGGTCTTTGAGACTTCCGTTAAAATCAAGATAAAACCATGCGTCAAAGCTTCCGTCCTTTATGGGGCGGTTTTCAAGCCTTATCAGGTTCATTCCGTTCACATAGAATTTTGTGAGCAGTCTGTAAAGGCTTCCTTCCGTATGCGGAATTTTAAGCATCACAGATATAACGTCCGCATTTTCCGACGCCTGAATATCCTTTGCTATGCATATGAACTTTGTGCGGTTCACGGAACAGTCGGCTATATTTTCGGCAAGTATGCAAAGACCCATTTTTTCGGCACATTCAACAGAACATATTGCGGCGATATTCTCATCACTTTTTGAAACTTTTTCCGCTGCGAGGGCAGTATTTGAATATTCGGAAGTTTTAAGGTGATTGCCCGTAAGGAAATCATAGCACTGTGCGAGTGCCTGCGGGTGCGAATAGACTTTTTTTATCTCATCAAGGCTTATATTGTTCCTTGCCGCAAGACAGTGATTTATTTCAACATCTGTTTCGCTGACTATATAGACAGGATATTTTACCATTAAGTCATAAGTGCCTGTAACCGTTCCCGCTGTCGTGTTGTGTACGGGTAACACGCCGTATTCTGCTTCCCCTGACTGCACAGCCTTGAAAACGTCCTCAAAGGTTTTATAGAATATCGGTTTCTTATCCCCGAAAATAAGCTTTGCGGCGGTTTCGGAATTTGCTCCCGAAGTACCCTGACAGCCTATTCTTTCGGCATTTTCAAAATCGGGGACTTTATATTCAATTTCCCTGTTGTCGGAAAGAATCTGCCTGTTCTGCAAAATCTTGCTTATATCCATAATTGTCGTAAACAGCGCAGCCGTGCCGTTTTCGAGTTCGGGATTCTGAGTAAGTTTTTTTATTCTGTCAATGACTTCCTGTTCCCTGCCCCCCTGAAAGACAGGCATATTGTTAATTTTTTTATAATCCGCCACTTCTTTGCAAAATTCCATTCTTTCAAGGAAGAGCGACAATATTTCACTGTCTGTAATATCTATTTTGTCACGAAGTTCCTTTAAACCCATTTTTAACCTCCGTATGCGTAAATATGCTGTAAACAGGCAAAAACTGCCTCTCAGCGGATAAATTCGGCAAGCCTGCCGAATAACCCATAATTAATTATAACAGATTTTTTTGTAAAAATCAATAAAAAAACTTCAAATATATTGCAAAAGGGGAATTAGTTGTGGTATAATATGAAAGTGTATGATGAATAACTGTGACCCGATAAAAAATTTCTTGTTATTCGTTAAATATAATCAGGAATACGGTAAAAACATTGAATAAATTAAGAATTTTAGGCATAGACCCAGGATATGCAATTGTCGGATTCGGCATACTTGACTATGACGGCTCGGATTTTAAAACCGTTGAATACGGCGCAATACTCACAGAGGCAAATACCCCCTTCCCCGAAAGAATCAAAGCCATACATACCGATATGGAATATATCTTTCAGAAATATAAGCCCGACTGCATGGCTATGGAAAAACTCTATTTCAATTCAAACCAGAAAACAGCCATAAATGTAGCGCAGGCAAGGGGTGTCACACTTCTCTCCGCCGCAAAAAGAGATATCCCCATTACGGAATATACGCCTTTACAGGTCAAAATTTCAATTACGGGCTACGGACGGGCTACGAAAAATCAGATGATGGAAATGACCCGTCAGCTTCTCAATCTCGCACATATCCCGAAGCCCGATGATGCCGCAGACGCTCTCGCTGTCGCAATATGCCACGGTCACTCAGCACGTTTCGTCAAATAATTTAAATAAGGTTCGGTGTTCTGATGATATACAGTTTAAAAGGAAAACTTGCCCTTAAAGAAACAAATTTAGCCGTTGTAGACTGCGGAGGCGTTGGATACGGCTGCAAAACTTCCTATAATACCGTGTCAAGACTCGGAAGTATCGGCAGTGAAGTCATGCTTTACACCTCTTTGCAGGTCAGGGAGGATTCCGTTGAACTTTTCGGATTTCTCACACAGCAGGAACTGAACTGCTTTAAAATGCTTATAAGCGTTTCTGGAGTAGGTCCGAAAGCGGCAGTTTCGATTCTGTCCGATATGGACGTACAGAGTTTTGCCTTTGCGGTTGCATCGGGCGACAGCAAGGCTTTTACACGCACAAAGGGCGTGGGTGCAAAGACCGCACAGAGAATCGTTCTCGAATTAAAGGACAAAATCTCATCGGAAAGCCTTACGGGTTCGGTTTCTTCGGATATGCAGGCTTATAATATGCCGTCTGCATCGGTTTCGGCATCATCGGTATCGGAAGCCCTTGAAGCCCTCATGGTACTTGGATATTCACAAAGCGAAGTTGTCCCCGTACTGCGGAAACTTGACCCGTCCCTGAATACTCAGGATTTAATTAAGGAAGCATTGAAGGCTGTGTCTTCAAGATAATGCTTTTCAGAAAGGAATTGTAATATATGAATCTGGACGAATTACTAAAAGCGGCTATAAAAGACCCTTCAAAGCGTTCCGTTTTTCTTCAAACACTTATAAGAAGCGATGTTTATGTCATCTGCAAAAATCCCGTAAAACAGGAACGTGGCAGAGAAGAAGGCGGTATTCAGCTTGAACTTATCACAACGCAGAATCCCCACGGCGAAATCTTTATCCCGTTTTTCACAAGTTACAGGTCGCTCCAACAGTTCGCAAAAAGATATGTTGACTGCTATAAAATCAACTGTCTGAGACTTTTTGACCTTATACAGACAGCCTCCGCCGTACTTAATCCAAATTCCTACGGAAAAGAATTTTCATCTCAGGAAATAAAAAGCATACTCATGATTGCAAGAAATCTCAAAATTAAGGCTATTTCCTACAATGAGGCGGATATAATAAGTTACAGACCGTGTGAAAGTTCCGTGTCGCATATCACAAAAGCCGCTACAAAATTCCTGTCCAAACAGCCAAACGTTGACAGGGCTTATATAATGGAAATGATTAAGGGCTGCGAAAAGGCACAGCTTCTTCTCGTCCTCGATATGATGGGCAGTACAAGAAAATTATTCGTGCCGCTTTCAAAATATCTCTCGAAAATCACAAAGTCAAACGAACATCTGTGCTTTATCAGCATGGAACAGGATATGGGCAAAAAAGCCGCAAGAACCGTTGACCCGTTCTATGTACGCAAAAAGAGATACTTTGAAAGATAATGATTAAATTAATTCGGAATGCGAAATTATATTATCAGGAGGAAGTTTTCGCCCTTGCCGTATGAACGAACGAAACGCAGTGCAGTGAGTGAATAGGCAAGCCCCAAAAGGCGAAAACTGACGACTTTAAAAAGGGGTGAAATTATGATACAGACGGAAGATATGGAATTTGCTCCGAGAGTAATCTCTCCCGAACTCAATCAGGAGGACGGGGACAGCGAAATAACCCTCCGTCCGCAGACCTTGAATGAATATATCGGTCAGGACAAAGTTAAGGAAAACCTTGCAATATATATAGAGGCTGCAAAACGCAGGGGCGAACCCCTTGACCATGTGCTTCTGTACGGTCCTCCCGGACTCGGAAAAACTACTCTTTCTTCAATAATAGCCCACGAACTCGGCGTAAACCTGAGAATAACAACAGGTCCTGCCATTGAAAGACCCGGGGATTTGGTTTCGCTCCTTACAAGCCTTTCCGACAATGATGTGCTTTTTATAGACGAAATCCACCGTCTTTCAAGAGCCGTTGAGGAAATTTTATATCCCGCACTTGAAGACAGAGTTATTGATATAATAATAGGAAAAGGTCCTTCCGCACGTTCAATAAGAATGGATTTGAAGCCTTTTACGCTCATAGGTGCAACCACAAGGGCGGGACAGCTTTCAGCACCTTTGCGTGACCGTTTCGGAGTTATCCAGAGACTTGAATTATATTCAAAGGAACAGCTTACGGATATAATCCGCAGAAGTGCAATAATTCTCGGTATACCGTGTACAACGGACGGTGCTGCCGAAATCGCAGGCAGGGCAAGAGGTACGCCCCGTATCGCAAACAGACTGTTAAAAAGAGTCCGTGACTTTGCAGATGTTATGGGCAACGGTCAGATTACTCAGCAGATAGCCTCAATCGCACTCAGCCGTCTTGAAATAGACAAACTCGGTCTTGACAGTCTTGACAGGCGTATGCTTGAAATGATTATAAAAGGCTACGGCGGAGGTCCTGTCGGACTTGAAACTCTCGCCTCGGCTATCGGTGAGGAAGCCGTCACCATTGAGGACGTATGCGAACCGTTTTTAATGCAGTTGGGATTCCTCGGACGCACACCAAGAGGACGCTGTGCCACAAAGCTTGCATATGAACATCTCGGATTCAGACTGCCCGACAGCGATGATTCGGGGCAGATGTCTTTCTGATGAAATTTTCAAGAAAATATAATTACAAAAATAATTTGAACTTATGGGAAAATTATAAGGATTTCCCCATGATAAACGGTCAGGATTTCGGATATGTTTCAAAAATGAGATACGGGCTTTGTCCCATGAGTTTCAACGGCTGTGAAATCATATCCGTTTACAATACCCTTGTATACCTCGGAAAACCCGTTCCGATACAGGATATATCGCTTTATATGGAGCGTTACAGGTCACTTTTCGGAATATTCGGCTGTTTTCCGTTCGGAGTCGGAAAAGCCCTCGATTATTTCGGCATTGAAAACAGAAAATACAGAAAATCGGAAGATGCGGATATATTTATACTCTGTTTCTGGACGGGCAGAAAATTCATGTCCTCGATTCATACTGTTTTCTGCGTGAAGTCTGCGGACGGCATAAAGGTTTACAACAGGTATAACAACTGTGCGACCGTTAAAACATATAAAAGCCAAAAAGATATAATCGGTAAAGGGAAAATTATAGTCTTATATAAAATTAATAATTAAATAAATTTATAAAAGGAGAATAAATCAATGGGCAGACTGTTCGGTAAGGACGGTTTAAAAGGAATAGCCGTAACGGAACTTACCTGCGAACTCGCAATGCAGATAGGACGTGCCGTTGCTTCGGTAATGTCAAACAGTTCCGAAAATATTTCAATAGTTGTCGGAAAAGATACAAGAGGTTCGGCGGATACGCTCGAAGCCGCTCTCTGTGCAGGTATATGCTCGGCAGGCGCAGACGCTCTGACTATCGGGAAAATGCCTTCACCCGCCGTTTCGTGCATAGTAAGAAAAAAACGTGCCTGTGCGGGAATCATGATTTCCTATTCGCAGAGAAAAGCGGAATTTAACGGTATTAAAGTCTTTTCCCCCGAAGGTTTCAGGATAAGTGCGGAAACGGAAGAAGAAATAGAACGCCTTGTACTTGATACCCCGTGGAAACTTAATCCCGAACAAAAAATATAATACGGCAGTATTATCCGCTGTGAAAGTGCGGAGGACGACTACATAGAATATGTAACTTCCAAAATCAAAACCGACCTCACGGGAATGAGAGTTGCCCTTGACTGCGGAAACGGTTCTGCATCTTTCACCGCTCCGAGACTTTTCAAGGAACTCGGTGCGGAAGTAGTCATTATGGGAAATAATCCTGACAGCACAAATATAAACAAGGACTGCGGTTCTACCGCAATTGAGGGGCTTATGTCATTCACAAAGGAAAACAGTTGTGACTGCGGTCTTGCCTTTGACGGAGGCGGTGAAAGATGTATTGCCGTTGATGAGGAAGGACAGATAGTTGACGGTGACTGCATAACCGCTCTCTGTGCAAAATATCTCAAAGAAATAGGCAAGCTGAAAAAAAATACCCTTGTGATAAATCCTGCAAACAATCTGGGGCTTACGCATTTCGGATATGATTTTTATATGGATATTGCCGTTTCGGGTGCAGATGAGAGAAGTCTGATTAAAAAGCTTGTTTCCGAAGAATTAAGCATAGGCGGTTCGCCTGCGGGATATGTTCTCATGCCCGATGAATCCCCCGTAAGTGACGGACAGTTCACAGGAGCAAGACTTCTCGAAATTCTCAGAAATTCCGAAAGAAAAATGAGTGAGCTTGCGGCTCTCCTCAAAAAAATGCCGCAGGTCATGATAAATGTCGCAATAAGCAGATTCGACAGCGAAATCTGGAAAAACGATTCCGAAATAACTTCACTTATCGAACAGTGTGAAAATACTCTCGGCGAAAACGGCAGAATGTTGGTTCGTGAAGTCGGAAAAGAACCCGTTATAAAAGTCCTCGTCGAAGGAAAGGATTTCGCACAGATAAATTCCATTGCCATTGAAGTCGCCGAAAAAATCAAAGAACGCTGTACGCATGATGTTAATAAGGAGTAAAAATTTTGAGAACCGCAGAAAACTGGAAAGACTATAAAATAATTGATGCCTCGGACGGAGAAAAGCTCGAAATCTGGGGAGATATAAGCCTTATAAGACCCGACCCGCAGATTATCTGGAAAACCAATAAAAATTCCCCTCTCTGGACTAAGGCTGACGGTCACTATCACCGTTCAAATCAGGGGGGCGGTCAGTGGGAGTTCCCGAAAAAACTCCCCGATTCATGGAATATAAATTACGGACAGCTTAAATTCAATATCCGTCCGACAGGTTTCAAGCATACGGGACTTTTCCCCGAACAGGCTGTAAACTGGGATTTCATGTCCGAAAAAATTAAAAATGCAGGCAGGGAAATAAACGTTATAAATCTGTTCGCCTATACGGGCGGTGCAACGCTTGCCTGCGCTGCGGCAGGCGCAACAGTCTGCCACGTTGACGCATCTAAGGGAATGGTTCAGTGGGCAAGGGAAAATGCCTCTGTTTCGGGGCTTTCCGACAAGCCTATAAGATGGATTGTTGACGACTGCGAAAAATTCATAGCCCGTGAAATACGCAGGGGAAGAAAATATGATGCAGTTATCATGGACCCCCCAAGCTACGGCAGAGGTCCGGGCGGTGAGGTCTGGAAACTCGAAAACTGTGTCTATGACCTCGTTAAACTCTGTTCGGGAGTGCTTTCGGACAATCCGCTTTTCTTCCTGATAAACAGCTATACAACAGGGCTTTCCCCGTCCGTAATGGGCTATATTCTCGGAAGTGTCCTGAAAGACAAGGGCGGAAAGGTAAGCTTTGACGAAATCGGTCTGCCCGTGAAATCATCGGGAATGACACTCCCCTGCGGTTCAACCGCCATATGGGAAACAAAATAATTTAATTAAATTAATAAAAGGTGAAAATTATGGCTGAAAAGAAAAACAAAAGATTTGTCGTTACCTATTCTCAGGATTTGGGTACTGTCCAGATTATTCAGGACATTTTGACGGGTGTGAACTATCTCCGCACCAGTGACAGCGGTCTGACTGTTCTTGTTGACGAAAACGGCAAGCCTATCATAACTGTCCCAGAATCAAAAGAAAAAGAATCTTAAATGAATAATATAATAGAAATAAAAAACCTGCACTTCTCCTATAAGGACGAATCAGGCAATTCTTCCGCAGAAGTCCTGAAAGGTATAGATTTAAACATAAAAGAAGGCGAATTTGTCGCTGTACTCGGTCATAACGGTTCGGGAAAATCCACGCTTGCAAAGCATATCAACGCAATTTTAATCCCCACTGAGGGAAAAATTACCGTAAACGGAATTGATACCGCTGACGAAAGTAAAATTTTTGAATTAAGACAATGTGCGGGAATGGTCTTTCAGAATCCCGACAATCAGATAGTATCTTCCGTTGTTGAGGAAGATGTCGCCTTTGCCCTTGAAAATCTCGGTGTACCCTATAAGGAAATGCGGAAACGTGTTGACAATGCCCTAAAAGCCGTCAATATGTACGAATACCGTTTACATTCCCCGTCACAGCTTTCGGGCGGTCAGAAACAAAGAATAGCTATCGCAGGAATTATCGCCATGCAGCCGAAATGCATAATTCTTGACGAACCGACTGCCATGCTTGACCCGCAGGGACGAAAAGAAGTAATGTCAACCATAAAACGCATGAACCGTGAACAGGGTATAACAATAGTGCTTATAACGCATTACATGAACGAGGCTGCACAGTGTGACCGTGTTGTTGTAATGGACAAGGGAAATATTGTTCTTGACAATACTCCGAAGGGAGTATTTTCCCATGTACAGGAACTGAAAGACATAGGGCTTGATGTTCCGCAGGTCACGGAACTTGCATGGGAATTAAAAAAGGCAGGCTATGATATTCCTGACGATATAATAACGGAAGAAGAATGTGTTATGGCAATTCAGAAACTTTTCAAACAAAAATAATAAGGCTTAAAACAGAATTAAACAGGGGGTTTGGGGGAATAAGCCGCCCCTTGACACAATCTGACGATTTTAAATAAGAGGAAAATTGTGCCCTTGTGCTGAGAATGAGCGTAGCTTGCGGAGCGAATGAAAGCACAAGCCTCAAAAGGCACAATTTGACGATTTTAAATAGAGGTGAAACTGTTGGCAGTCCTTGAAACTCAGGAGCTTACTTATACTTACAGCGAAGGTTCTCCCTTTGAAAAAACCGCTGTTGACCATGTGAATTTGAGAATAGAAGAAGGCGAAATTGTCGGTGTTATGGGGCATACGGGTTCTGGAAAATCTACCCTCATACAGCATTTCAACGGTCTTTTGAAACCCACATCGGGAAAAGTCCTGCTTGACGGAAAAGATATATGGGAAAACAAGGAAAAAATAAGAGATGTCCGCTTTAAAGTCGGGCTTGTGTTTCAGTACCCAGAATACCAGATATTTGAGGAAACTGTCTATAAGGATATCGCTTTCGGCTGTAAGAATATGGGGCTTGATGATGCCGAAATAAAACGCCGTGTTTTTGAAACCGCCCACGATATAGGCATAAGGGAGGAACTCCTCCAACGCTCCCCTTTTGAACTTTCGGGCGGTCAGAAAAGACGTGTCGCCATCGCAGGCGTTATGGCTATGAATCCCGAAATTTTAATCCTTGATGAACCGACCGCAGGTCTTGACCCCGCAGGCAGGGACAAAATTATAAACCATATAAAAAATTATCATAACAAGACTAAAAATACAGTCCTGATAGTTTCGCACAGTATGGAAGATGTGGCAGGCTTTGCGGACAAGATTCTTGTTATGAATAAGTCAAAGCTTTTCTGCTATGACGATACAAAAAAAGTTTTCGGCAGGTCTGAGGAAATTTCGGAAATAGGTCTTGATGTTCCGCAGATAACAAAAGTTTTCACACAGCTTAAAAAACAGGGACTTGATTTCGGAAAAGAAGTCTATACCGTTGGCTATGCAAAAGATTTGCTGATTAAAAATCTCAGGGAAAGGAGTATATAAATTGCTTAAAGATATAACAATAGGACAGTTTTTCCCCGGAAACAGCATAATTCACCGCCTTGACCCAAGATTCAAGATAGTTATAACGCTTATATATATAATGATGCTTTTCACGGGGAGCGGAGTTTCAAGTCTTGCTGTGGGGGCGGCATTTACTGTTATATCTGTATTTCTTTCAAAAATTCCCTTTAAGATGTTCGCAAAAAGCATAAAGCCCCTGCTCCCCTTTCTGCTTGTGACCGCTGTTATAAATCTTTTTCTTGTTGACAGCGGAGAACTTTATTTCAAGTGGAAATTCATAAAGATAACGGAGGGCGGTGTAAATATAAGCGTTTTCATGGTGATAAGAATAATTCTCCTGATAACGGGAAGCTCACTCCTGACATATACCACTTCCCCGATAACTCTGACAGACGCAACGGAAAGACTTCTCTCTCCGCTTAAAAAGCTTAAATTCCCTGTCCATGAACTCGCAATGATGATGTCAATAGCACTGAGATTCATTCCAACGCTTATAGAAGAAACAGACAAGATTATATCCGCACAGAAAGCCCGTGGCGCAGAAATAGATACAGGCAGTTTCACAACAAGGGCAAAAAATATGGTTGCTGTTCTTGTTCCCCTGTTTATATCGTCTTTCAGGAGGGCGGACGAACTCGCAACGGCTATGGAATGTCGCTGTTACAACGGCGGTGAGGGCAGAACAAGGCTCAGACAGCTTAAATCCTCCCCGAAAGACTATACAGCCCTTGCAATTACAATTATATTTTATATTACTGCACTGATAACGGCTCATCTGTTAAAAAGTTAATATAATTTGTGGAGATAAAAATGGACAACAAAACAAATAAATTAAAATCTTTATCCAATAACAAGACCCTTAAATTCCTTTATGAAAAAGGCATAATCTATGGTGTTCTTTCGTTTCTCATACCTGTATGCATAATGCTTTATGCGTTTTACAGGCAGAAAATTCACCCTTTCGGAGATGAACAAATGCTTGTTGTTGACCTGTGGCATCAGTATTTTCCGTTTTTCAAGGTAGAGCGTGAAAAATTACTGACGGGCGGCTCGTTTCTGTATTCGTGGCAGAACGGCATGGGTACGAATTTCCTTGCACTGATAGCCTACTATGCCGCAAGCCCTTTAAACTGGATATCAATATTTTTCAATGAGGATTCCGTCCGTGACGCACTCACATATATCTTAATCGCAAAAGTCGGATTCAGCGGACTTTTCTGCAATATATTCCTGAGATACACATACAGGCACAAGGATATCTCAACAGTATTTTTCGGCTGTATGTTTGCGCTTTGCAGTTATACTCTCGGCTATTACTGGAATGTAATGTGGTTTGACACGGTTGCGCTTTTTCCGCTTGTAATGACAGGCATAACGGCAATTTGCAGGGAAAGAAAATGGAAATTATATACAATCGCCCTTGCACTTTCCCTTATATCAAATTACTATGTGGGATATTTTACCTGTCTTTTCACGGTATTCATGTTCTTATGCACGGTCATAAACGAAGCAAAGGGCATAAAGGACGGATTTTACAAATTATGGCTTATATTCCGTTCTTCTCTTATGGGAGCAGGTCTGGGGGCATTTATATTACTGCCTGCGTATTACGGCTTGCAGCTCACATACAGCGTAAACAATACTTTCCCGAAAACGGTTTCATGGGCTGAAAAATGGCAGGATATATTCGCAAATCTCATATCATACAACGAACCCACTCATCTTGAAGGACTGCCAAATTTCGCCTGCGGTATGCTTGCGGTAATGCTTTTCGGAGTATTTCTCTTTTCGGGCGGAATAAAAATCAGGGAAAAAATATCGGGAATATTTCTGCTTGCACTTATAGCCGTAAGCTGTAACATGAATATGCTGAATTTTATATGGCACGGATTCCACACAACAAATCAGTTGCCTTACAGATATTCGTTTATATTCAGTTTTGTGCTTGTATCGCTTGCATACAGGGCATTTGACGCAATGACCGAAAAGGGCATAAAAATATATCAGATATTTTTGCTTCTGCCTGCGCCGTGTGCAGTTGTATTCATGAATTATTTAAGCAACGGAAAAGAGTTTAAATTTGAGGGCGCACTCAAAAGCACATTGATAATGTCCGCTGCATATCTGCTTATTTTTGTAGCCGTGAAAATTTTCCCATTTAAGGATTACAAAATACGCAGGGCTTGCATAAATTTCATACTTATATTTGCTGTTGTCGGGGAATTGGGCAGTAATGCCGTTACGGGAGTAAAAGCTGTCGGAAGTTCAAGTTATTCCGCATATCCGACAAAAAATGAAGATGTTCAGAAAATTCTCAGCGAAATAAGAGAAACTGACAGTTCGCCTTTTTACAGAACGGAAATGACATACACATATACTCTCAATGACAGCGCATTGTACGGATATACAGGCGTTTCGCAGTTTTCCTCATCGGCAAACGTTTCTGTTTCAAGGCTTTTCAGAAGGCTCGGACTTTTCGCATCGGAGGCGGGAAACAGATATTATTACAGAATAAGCACTCCTTTTGTAAATTCTCTTTTGGGAATAAAATATCTGATTTCAAAAAACGGACAGCTTAACACCGAAAATGCTTTCCTTGAATATCAGGACACTTTCGGAAGTACAAGCTGTTATGAGAATAAATATGCCCTGCCGTTTGGATTTATGATGAATGAAAAAATTCTTGAACTCCAAGACAGCGATGCTGACAATCCCTTTGAATATCAGAACAAAATATACAGGCTTGCGCTTGATACCGATGAAAAACTCTACACTCCACAGCCCGTTGCACTTGTAAAATATGACGGAATGAACGTCACAAAAAATAATTTCGGAAATTACAGCTTCACAAGAGAAGATTCCGATTCAACCGCAAAAAGCACCTATTCATTTGACTGCATGGATAATTATTATCTATACGGCTATGCGACAAGTTCATCATGCGAAACCGTTGAGGTCAGATGTGATGACGTTTCCGCAGACAATTCCGTAACAATCAACAAATATCCCATAGTTTTCCCTATGGGTGACGGTCAGTCGGGAGTTACCTCGGAAATTACCATAACAGCCGACAAAGAACATGATTCGGGTTCTTACAAGCTTATGGTATATGCCCTTGACAAGAATCTTTTTGATTCGGCATATGAATCTTTTGCGGACGAACAGCTTGATATAAGCAGTTTTGAAGATACAAAAATAACAGGCAGCATAGAAGTCAAAAATGACGGGGTTTTATATATGCCCGTCCCGTATGAAAAGGGCTGGAATGTTTACGTTGACGGCGAAAAGACAGAAACTGTCCCTGTTTTAAGCTCAATGCTCGGAGTAAAGCTCTCCGCAGGACATCACGATATAAAATTGTCCTATACCCCCGAAGGATTCAATATCGGTCTTGCAGTAAGCTTTGCGTGCCTTGCCTTGTTTTTAATATTCATGTTCGCAGAAACAAAAAAGAAAAAATCTTTACCTGATATGGGAGATGTGGAAAACAATGAGAAATCTGAAAGTAATGACGGCTTACAGGGGGACGAAATATCACGGATTCCAGAGACAAGCCAATGCAGTGACGGTTCAGGAGATTCTGGAGAAACACATATCGAAAGTGCTGAATGAACCTGTTACAATAACAGGCTGTTCAAGGACAGATACGGGTGTCCATGCAAATCAGTTCTGTTTTAATGTCAAAACAAACAGCAATATAAGATGTTTAGGCTTTACAAGGGGCGTAAACGGCGAACTCCCGAACGATATTTCAATATTAAGCTGTGAGGACGTTCCCCTTGACTTTCATGCAAGGTTTGACTGCAAAGGGAAAGAGTACATCTACAAAATGCATTGCAGCGAGTCAAAAAACCCTTTTGCCCCCGACCTTGAATTTCATTACCGCAGAAAATTCAATATTGAAAAGGCAAAAAAAGCCGCTTCTTATCTTGTGGGTACTCATGACTTTGCATCTTTTTGTGCTGACTGCACAAATGTTTCAACCACAATACGCACTATTTATGAACTCAAAATAGAAAATTATGGTGAATCAGTGATAATACTTGTAAAAGGCAACGGTTTTCTGTATAATATGATTAGGATAATTGCAGGCACTCTTATTGATGTCAGCGAAGGAAGAATCGACCCCGATTCCATTCCCGATATACTCAGTGCAAAAGACCGCCTTAAAGCAGGAAGAACCGCTGTGGCACACGGTCTTTACCTCAACAGGGTGTTCTATGACAGTAATGATATGCTTTCGGAATAAAGGAGGTCAGCCCGATGGCGGAATACGACGGCTCTGCCGTTACAAACAAAAAAAAACGGAGCAGACGAATAAAAGCATTTATTTTTCTGCTTATAGCCGTAATTGTTGCGGGGCTTTATTTTTCAAGAAATATATGGCTTCCGAAAATCAGGGGCGTAAACCATCAGCATGACGTAATAATAAATGACGGTGTACTTGCCCGTGGAAATTATCCTATTGAAGTAAGCGGGGGAAATGACTTTCAGCTTGACTGCGTTGGGGAAAATTTCGCCGTACTTACAGATGCCTACCTGTTTTTCTATAACCAGAAAGGCGAAATAATAAGAAAAAAACAACACGGATATACCAATCCCGTAATGCGGTGTGCAGGCGGCAGCGTCCTTGTATACGAAAGCGGCGGCGATGATTTCTGCATAGAAAATGCCGAAGATACCGTATATACAAAAAATTTCGGAACAAACATAATGTTTGTCAGAATGAGTGAGGAAGGATACATAGCCGCAGTCACAACTTCAAGGAATTATGACTGCGAAATATTCATATATGACACCAAAGGGAATATGATATATGAGAGAAAATGCTTTGAACACGTCAATGATTTGTGTTTCAATGAGGAAAGCGCAGGCTGTACAATAAGTTTCATAAACGCACAGGACGGTTCAATATCCACTTTTGCGGAGGAAATAAATTTCAGTCAGGGTGACGAAATATGGAAATCGGAAGGTCTTGACACCGTTGGTCTTGATATATACAGCCATAATTCGGGCGCATTCGTCCTCGGTCTTGATGCCTGCGGATATATCGAAAACAACGGCGAAATAGTTTCTTTCTACCGCTATGACGGAGAACTCGCAGGAGGAAGCAGTGACGGCATACAGTCCGCTGTCGCCGTGAACAACTACCCCAGAAGAAAATATATCCTTGCCGTCTTTCCGAACAGCACCAAAAAGCCTATGGAATTTGAATTTGACCAGCCCCTTATTGACGTAACCGTAAAAGATGATATAATATATGTTATGAGCAAAGAAATGATAATAGCCTACGATTTCACGGGGGCTGTGAGGGCTACCGCAGAAATTTCGGATTCTTACAGCGGATTTGTAAGAAGCAGTGAACACATATATCTCAAAGGATTCAACAAAATAGACAGAATAGATTATAAATGCTGAGTAAGTGAAAAGGAGGAAAATATGGGTAATTGATTCCCCGTATTGAAAATTTATGGAAAATGAATTTTGGTGGCTTTATGATGTCATCGCCGCCGTTATAATAGTTATATGCACGGCAGCAGGCGCAAAACAGGGGCTTATAAAGTCAGCCTTTCATCTCATGGGATATATATTCGCAGTCGTGCTTGCTTTCTCGATAAGCGGAAATGTTGCAGGCTCAATTTACAAAAATACCGTCAGAAGCAGTAATATTGACAAGATTTACAAGTCAATGGACTCGGACTATTTTATGACGCAGTTTCAGAATTACCTCGAAGGTCTTGATTACAACATAGTTGTAAAGAAAGAAAAACTTGACAATATTTTTGCCTCGGGAACAGATGTTGACGGTCAGCTTGTCAAATATATAAATAATATCAACGGCAAAAAAGCCGACAGCGACAATATGCTTGTGAGAAAAATTCACGAAGGCTACGCCCTTGTCACGAGCAAAATCGTAAGCAAGGATTTGAGCAAATATGCCGCTGTTTCAGCCGCACAGATACTCTCAGACCCCAAAACAAACATAGATGACTTTGCACCGCTTGTCTGCGCCGCCGAAGGAAATTACAAGTCGGGAGCTGCCTACATAGCCGACAATTATATATCTCAGGCTTACCAGAATGTAATAAAACTTCTTGTATTCACAATAATTCTCATGATTATAGTGCTTCTGACAATTGCTTTTGTCAAGGCGTTCACAGACAACGAAGCCCACATAACCCCCGGTGCTCATATCATGGGCGGAATTATAGGAGTTGTACACGGGGGAATATTCACATTCGCCGCAGCCGCAGTTTTAAGGCTGTATGCGATAATGGGAACAAATGAAAATATTTTCTTTGAAAACAGCGCAATAGACCATACTTACATATTCAAGTATTTCTATAATTTCATAATGAAAATATAAACGCATACGGGAAAGGGCGGATATTATCCGCCCGTTAAGATAAATTAATTTCTAACAGGAGGATTTGCCCGATGATAATGTGCAGCAAATGCAAAAAAAGACCCGCCGTGGTATTTATTACCTCGATGAAAGGAAATGAAAAGGAAAACAGAGGTTTGTGTCTGACCTGTGCAAGAGATGAACAGATACCGAATGTAAAGGACTACATGGAAAAGCTCGGCATAACTGACGAGGAAGTAGACCAGCTCACTGATACAATGATGGGTATGCTTGACGGCGATTCCTTTGAAATGGGAGGTTCGGGACTTATGCCCGATTTTATCTCAAATATGTTCGGTAACAACAACGATTCGCACGAAGAAAATCTTTCTCAGGAAAAACCCGAAAAATCGGGCGACAAAAGGGAAAAGCCCGAAAAGAAAGGCATTTTCGGCAAAAAAGAAAAGAAACAGAAGGAACTTAAATTCTTAAACTCATACTGCACAAACCTCTCCCAGAAAGCCGCTGACGGTCAGCTTGACAATATAATCGGCAGAGATAAGGAAATCGCAAGAGTTGTGCAGATACTTTCAAGAAGAACAAAAAACAACCCCTGCCTTATCGGTGAACCCGGTGTCGGAAAAACCGCTATTGCAGAAGGTATTGCCCAGAGAATAAACGCAGGGGATATCCCTTTCAACCTCGCAGACAAGAAAATATTCCTCCTCGACCTTACCGCACTTGTTGCAGGCACTCAGTTCAGAGGACAGTTTGAAAGCCGTGTAAAGGGTCTTGTTGAGGAAGTAAAGCGTGAGGGAAATATAATTCTCTTTATAGATGAAGTTCACAACCTTGTCGGCGCAGGAGATTCCGAAGGCTCAATGAATGCGGCAAATATACTTAAACCCGCTCTTTCAAGAGGAGAAATTCAGGTTATCGGCGCAACGACTTTCGGCGAATACAGAAAATATATAGAAAAAGATTCTGCCCTTGAAAGACGTTTCCAGCCCGTAACCGTCACAGAACCCACAATAGAAGATACCGTGAACGTTCTCCTCGGAATAAAGAAATATTATGAGGAATACCATAAGGTTCATATTTCCGATTATTTAATCAGACTTTGTGCCGTTCTTTCGGAGAGATATATAACAGACAGATTCCTCCCCGACAAGGCAATTGACCTGCTTGACGAAGGCTGTGCAATCGCAAGCATACGCTCAACGGAAATCGCAGACTATACAAAAATCAAGAAAGAAACAGAAGTCCTCGAAGAAATGGAAAAGTCAATTTCCGAATCAAGCGAACCCGACTATCAGGCTCTCGCAGAAGTAAAGGGAAAACTTATCCGCACAAGAGAGGAAGCTAAAAAGCTCAAAGAAAAAGCCGAAAATGTTCAGGTTACGGAAAATGACGTAACAAAAGTCGTTGAACTCTGGACGGGTATTCCCGCAAGCAAAATTGCCGAAACGGAATTTCTCAAACTCGCCCGCCTCGAAGATTCCCTCAAAAAGAGAGTTCTCGGACAGGACAAAGCCGTTTCAGAACTCACAAAGGCTATAAAACGAACAAGAGTTCACCTCAACAAACGCCGCCGCCCTGCATCATTTATTTTCGTAGGTCCTACGGGTGTCGGAAAAACAGAACTTGTAAAGGCTCTTGCCGAGGAAATGTTCGATTCGACAGAACCGCTTATCAGGCTTGATATGACCGAATACATGGAAAAACATTCCGTTGCAAGAATGATAGGTTCGCCTCCCGGATATGTGGGATATGACGAGGCAGGACAGCTCACGGAAAAAGTCCGCCGCCGTCCCTATTCCGTTATACTTTTTGACGAAATAGAAAAAGCTCACCCCGATGTAATGAATATCCTCATGCAGATACTCGATGAGGGAAAAGTTGATGACGCTCACGGCAGAACAATAAACTTTGAAAATACCATCATCTGCATGACCTCAAACGCAGGTTCAACGGATAAAACTCTCGGTGTGGGATTCAACCGCACAGAAAACGAAATAACCAAGGAAAAGGCTATGAAAGGTCTTAAAGATTTCCTGCGCCCCGAATTTATAAGCCGTATTGATGAAATAGTTGTTTTCAGACAGCTTAACAAAGACAATTTCGCAGATATCGCCGCCCTTATGATTGACGAAATGAAAGAACCTCTTTCAGAAAAAGATATAACAATAAGCTATGACGATTCCGCACTTAAACTTATTGCCGAAAAATCCTACGGAAAACCCTACGGTGCAAGAGATATAAGACGTGTTATCCGTCAGGAAGTTGAGGACAAAATAGCAGAAATAATAATTTCAAATGCCTCGGCAACAAAGGAAATTTTCATTTCCGCAGACGGTGAAAATATAACCGTTACTGCAAAAAAGGAGCAGTTAGCAGATGAAGCTTAAAATAATATCAGCCGTTTTGTCACTTATGACCGTTGCAGCCCTGTTTTCGGGCTGCGGCAGTGAAAACAGCGAAATTTCCGAAAGCAGTAAGTCTGAAATTTCCGAAAGTTCAGCCGTTGAAGATATCACGGAAAATACCGCAAAGCCTGTGCTTTCACTAAGCAAGACGGAAGTAAGCGCAGGCGAAACCGCCGAAATAACTTTATCCGTAAACGGTGCTGACGGATTGTGGAGTATGTGCGGACTGCATATAACCTATCCCAAAGAACTTGTATGCGAAATGGACAACGAAGAAGAACGCACGATAAAATACAAACTCGGCGATGCATCGGAAAATTCAATGGGGGCTGTCGGAATGTTATGGGCTGACGGTCTGCCCGATGAACTTGAAAAAAATCACCTCGGCTGTTTCTTCTTTACGGAGATGTTCAGCGGAAATCAGGGATATGACGGCGAAATTGCAAAATTTTACCTTAAAGTCCCCGACAATGCGGAAAGCGGAACTGTATATCCAATCAGCTATTATTTTCAGGAAACAGACCTTTTCACCGACAGTATGCAGAATGAAGAAATGCAGGAATACGCTTTTTCAAATGCCGTTGACGGCTGTATAACAGTAAAATAAAAAAATATCCGCTGACTCAGCGGATATTTTTCAACAGAAATATTTTATTGCCGATTTTGCCTTTGCAACTATCGTCTTGTCGTTTTCATAAGAAAGTATATTGACCGCATAGCATATGTCAACCCAGCGTATTTCGGCAATTTCGTCCTCCTGTCTGTGAAAGTTTACATTTTTGGCTTTTGCAAGAAAATACACAACAACCTTTACGGTGTCTTTTTTCGGGGAATAAGTTACGGTTTCCCTGAAAGTCGGGTCAATAATGACATCAATTGCTGTTTCTTCCATGACTTCACGCTTTGCGGTTTCAATTTCGGTTTCTCCGGGTTCTACATGACCTTTCGGGAAAGACCAGTGACCGCTGTTAATGTGTTTTATCAGCAGTATCTCGGTATTTCCGTGAAACTTGCGGTAGACTATCGCACCGCATGATTTTTCATGAAACATCATACCTAATCCTTTCCTGCCTATGGCATATTTAACATTATTCTCAATAATTATAACACAATTTTTCCTGTTTGTCCATAGTGAAGAACAAATTTTTCAGAAAAATAAAAGTTTATATAAAAATACTTCTTGACACTTGTTTATTATTGTGATAGAATATTATTTAAGGGCAGGACAGCAGTCATTCCGATAAAACCCGTATCACGGGATTTGTTGCTTTTTGCCCGCATTAAAAAGTATATTATGGAGGTAAATTATGGAACAGAAATTTAACTGCTCATCGGTTGACTTCAACGCAGACCTCATTCTCAATGACGGTAATCTCGATGTGAAACTTTCAGGCAGGCTCGATACCATCAACGCAACCACACTCCTCGCCCTTTACAGAGAAATCGCAGACAAGAACAGCCTCACGAAAATCTCCGTTGACTGTGACGGTACGGAATATGTGGCTTCTGCGGGTCTCCGTGTAATGCTTATGATGTTCAAGGCTGTCGGAAAAGAAAATTTCAGCATAAAGAATATCAACGAAAACGTAAGAGAAATCATGGAAGTTACAGGTTTTGACAATATTTTTGACATATAATCTGAAAATTTTCTCCGCTTTTTGCGGAGATTTTTTTAAAAATAAAAATTTTTGGAAAACACTTGACAAATTCGTTTTTATGTGGTACAATAATAAAGCTGTTTGATAACAGCGTATGTTCTAAAGACAGCAGGCACAGCCGAAAAGCTCGTAAGTCCCGCCGAGGAATTGCAATTGGTAATATCGAATGTATCATTGTCCTTTCCCATGCTGTCGGTAAAGGATATTTTTATTTGTAACGCATTTTGCGCTTATCAAAACGGAGGTGAATACAAATGCCAAGTAATGCTGTACTCGAAGCTAAAAAGGCTAAGGTTGAACAACTCACAGAACTTATCAAAAATTCTGTTTCAGGCGTTCTCGTTGACTATAAGGGTATCACCGTTGAGGAAGATACAAAGCTCAGAAAAGAACTCCGTGAGGCTAATGTCAACTACTTCGTAGAGAAGAACACACTTCTTCTCCGTGCTTTCAAAAACTGCGGAATCGAAGGTTTTGAAGAAGCTCTCAACGGTACTACTGCTCTCGCTCTCTCAAATGACGACCAGACAGCTCCCGCAAGAGTTCTCGGTAAATTCGCAGAAAAAGCAGGAGATGAAAAATTCAATCTCAAAGCAGGCTACATTGAAGGCGAAATCTATGACCAGGCAGGTGTTACCGCTCTTTCAAAGATTCCTTCAAAAGATGTACTCCTCGCTCAGCTCGTTGGTTCTCTTCAGGGACCCATGCAGAAACTCGCTGCAACCCTTCAGGCTCTTGCAGACAAAAATTCGGAGGAAGGCGCAGCTTGATTGCCGCCTGAAAAATCCCGTAAAAGCGGCTTGACCGCAGAAAAAATATTATAAAGGAGAAATATTATCATGGCTTCAGAGAAAATCACAAAATTCGTTGAAGATATCAAGACACTTTCTGTTCTTGAACTTAAAGAACTCGTAGACGCTATTCAGGAGGAATTCGGCGTAACAGCAATGGTTGCAGCAGCTCCCGCAGCAGGCGGAGATGCAGGCGCAGCAGCAGCTAAGACAGAGTTCGACGTTGTTCTTACATCATTCGGTGATGCTAAGATGGCTGTTATCAAGGTTGCTAAGGAAGTTCTCGGTCTCGGTCTTAAAGAGGCTAAGGCAGTTGTTGAAGCAGCTCCCAAGGCTATCAAGGAAGGCGTTTCAGAGGCAGAGGCTAACGAACTCAAAGCTAAGTTTGAAGAAGCTGGCGCAACTATCGAAATCAAGTAATTCATTGGTTATCACTTCACAAAAACAGCCGTACATATGTGCGGCTGTTTTTTATCTTTTCAGGCTATTAAAAAAAATATATATAAACTTGAAAAATAAATATTTGTAATATTGAAATTACTATGCTATAATATTTTTGATGAGTTAAACAGAGTGTATATTTTCATAGTCTTTTTCTTTTTTTCACCCTTTATAAAATTCAAGCGGGAAACCTTTTTTCAAAGGTTTCCCGTTTGTTTTACTTATTGCTGTTTGTGAGCATTTTTTCCGAAAATTCGATAAGACTGTCCATGCAGTCCTTTACGAGAGCCTCGTTTTCGCTTCCCTTTTTGTAGATTACGATATCGCTTGTCGGGATACAGGCATATGAGCAGGTTTTTACAACCATGTCGCCCACAAACTGGTCCTTCGGAACGGGAGATATCCACATATAGGCATTTTCAACGGTGTTGAGAAGTCCGAACTTACTGCCACGGTCATAGACGTAAATCATTTTTTCGTTCTTTGTGGAAACGAAATCGGGATTTATATAAGTCTTTCTGAAAATATTCAAATCTTCATCGCCGTGGATTATTTCGGGGTATTTTTTTAGTTCTTCAAAAGGAATATCCTCATACTGTGCGAGGGGGTGAGACTTTTTCATGAGGATTTTCATTTTAAATTCCGTGAGGGTTTTCTGTGAGAGGTTTTTCTGGGTGAGCTGTTTTGCATAGAGACCGCTCTGGCTTGCGGGTACACGGATTATACCGATATCGGCACGACCTATGCCCGTATCCTCGATAGCCTGATGTGTGTTTGTCTCCATAAAGCGAACGTTGAAATTATTTTTTGTCTCGTTGAGTTTGTTTATCCAGTAGCCTATTGCAGAGGTGATGTAGGTTGAACGTGTAGCAGCTACTTTAAAGCTTATGCTCTTTTCCGTCTTGCTGGAATAGTCAGCTTCAAGTCTGTGCATTTCGGTCACAATTTTCTTGGCTCTCTGGAAAAATTCTTCTCCTTCGGGGGTAAGAATCATACCGCTTGATGTTCTCCAGAAAATCTGTATGCCTATTTTGTTTTCAAGCTCTTTCAGTGCGATACTGATATTTGGCTGAGCCTGATAGAGTTTTTTTGCTGCGCCCGTGATACTTCCTTCCTGAGCGATAGCAATAACGTATTCAAGTTGTTGCAGTTTCATTTTTTCTCTCCATTCATATTTTTTAGGAAACAAGAATATATTTTCGGCAGGGACATATCAATAATGGTGCTGAAACAACTGCATAAAACTTATCAAATGTTTATCATTTATGTTTAAATTGACATAAGTTACATGACACAATCCCTGCAAATATATTTCTCATTTATAACTTATATTATATATTGTATCATAAAAAAATAAAATATGCAAGCTTTTTTGAATAAATATGCCTGTAAAACTGCATATTTTTATCATATAGACCATAGTATGACAATAAAATATTTTTCAAAAAATTGATTATATATATATTATTAATCCTTTGCGGAATGTTTGTTTTTTAAAAGTATTAATCATTTTAAATGCTGTATTATCCGCATTTTCCAAGCCAATCATATAAATTAAACTATCCGAAAATAAAAGTTTCTTATTGCACTTGATTTTAAAAAGAATATATGTTATAATAAATTTGCTATATATTTTATCGAAAGAAGGTTTTTTATGGACTTAAAAGCTAAGGTAAACGAAATTACCGACAAGGTAAAAAACGACAAAGACTTCGGAAAAAAATTTATTTCAGACCCGATAAAAGCTGTTGAAAGCGTTGTCGGAGTTGACCTCCCCGATGAGAAAATAAAGGAAATTGCCGAAAATATCAAGGGGAAAGTCGATATCAAGGACATAGCAGGTCTGGCAGGAAAACTCGGCGGCATAAGCGGAATCATGGGAAAACTTAAATAATCCGAACAGGGGCGTTTCTTTTTTTTCGGGAAACGCCCTGTTTTTTATGTCAATCATTCATTAATAAATTTGGTTATATTTAACAAAATGCGAAAATACTTTTTATTCTATTGACTTATTTTGCATGATTTGTTATAATTATACTATACAATTAAATTTTTGTATTGCCTGTTTATTCTCAGACAAAGATATTATAAGGAGTTACAGATGTGCAGAATAAAAAAGACCTGTACAAAAGATTTATTTCTTTTTTCTCGGCAGTTTTTCTTCTTATACTGCTGACAGCGGCATTCGCTTTTGTCTGGTACAAATATTACTGTGACGAAATCGTTCTGCCGTACTACCGGCGTGGAAACTGGGTTCTTATCGGAATATACAGCCTCATGACAACACTTTTTTTCAAGGTCTACGGCGGCTGGAAACTCGGATATTTAAAGAAAACGGATATGCTCTATTCACAGCTTATTGCAATGGTCTGTGTCGATTTTGTCGCCTATTTTCTGATAAGCCTTATCGGGCGTAACTTCATGAAAGGAACTCCGATAATTTTCCTTACACTTGCTGATTTCGGAATCATATCAATCTGGAATCTGATAACATCAAAAGTATATTTTATATTATACCCGCCGAGACGGCTGATAATACTCTACGGAAGCCGTCAGGCAGCCTCGCTTGTTCTGAAAATGAGCCAGCGTGTCGATAAATACATGATATGCGAATCGGTAAGCATAGCCGAACCGACTGAAAAAATCAGGGAGCTTATACTAAAATACGAGGGCGTTATAATATGCGATATCCCCGCAAAATTAAGAAATGACTACGTTAAATTCTGCTTTGAACAGTCACGCAGGGCATATATCGCCCCGAAAATTTCGGATATTATAATAAGAGGAGCGGACGATATAAGGCTTTTTGATACTCC
The DNA here is from genome assembly GCA_017543595.1 of Ruminococcus sp. GTDB lineage: Bacteria > Bacillota > Clostridia > Oscillospirales > Ruminococcaceae > Ruminococcus. Next base: position 122,858 of record JAFYFU010000019.1, read on the forward strand.
CCTGCTCCTTTGCAGAAATTACGGTCTTGACTTTGAACAGCGAATGATAAAGAGAATTTTCGATATAGTATTCTCGCTTGTGTTTATAGTCATAACATTCCCCGTAATGCTTCCCGTTTCCATAGCAATAAAAAGCTATGACAAAGGTCCTATATTTTACAGGCAGAAACGCCTTACAACCAACGGAAAACAGTTCTATGTGTACAAATTCCGCAGTATGATAGTAAATGCCGAAAAATCAGGCGTTCCCGAACTTGCCTCGGACGATGACCCGAGGATTACGCCTGTCGGAAAGTTTCTCAGAAAAACAAGACTTGACGAACTCCCACAGCTTTTCAATATTTTAAAGGGCGATATGTCCGTAGTCGGTCCGAGACCCGAAAGACCCGAACTCACGGCACTGTATCAGAAAGAAATGCCCGAATTTACCTACCGCCTTAAAGTCAAGGCAGGACTTACAGGCTACGCTCAGGTTACGGGAGCTTATGACACCTCCCCGTATGATAAATTAAAAATGGATTTGATGTACATTGAAAATTATTCAATTTTAATGGATATACAGATAATTCTTATGACGCTCAAAACAATGCTTTTTCCGCCGAAATCAAACGCTTCCGCAGAAAAAGGCGTTATAATAAGAGATAAAAGCGTCAGGAAAGAGGACAAAAACAAATGAAAATAACAGCAGTTATAATGGCAGGAGGCAGGGGCGAACGCTTCTGGCCCAAAAGCAGAAACGACAAACCAAAACAGTTTCTTTCACTCACTCAGGACAAGGAAACCATGATTCAGAAAACCGTCAAGAGACTCCTGCCCGTAGTCGAAAAAGATGATATATATATCGTCACAAATGCATCATATACAAGCCTTGTCAGCGAACAGCTCCCTGATATTCCGAAAGAGAATATCCTCGCAGAACCCTGTGCAAGAAATACAGCCCCGTGCATAGCCTATGCAGCGGCGATAATAAACAAAAAATATGATGATGCAATAATGCTTGTCCTCCCCTCAGACCACCTCATAAAATACGAGGATATATATATAAGTACCATCAAAAAAGCCATAAAATCCGCAAAAGAGGGCAAAAACCTCATAACGATAGGCATAACGCCCACCTACCCCGAAACAGGCTACGGATATATAAATTTCGGAGAAGAAAAGGGAGATGTATTTGAAGTTAAAAAATTTGTCGAAAAACCCGACCTTAAAACCGCAAAATCCTATCTCTCATCAGGAAAATATCTCTGGAACAGCGGTATGTTCGTATGGAAAATTTCTTCAATAATGCAGAATTTCAGGGAGTTTATGCCCGATATACACAAAGGCGCACTCAGAATAGGCGAAAATTTCGGAACGGAAAATTTCGATTCCGTCCTTAAAGAAGAATTTGAAAATTTCAGGAGCGAATCAATAGATTTCGGCATAATGGAAAAAGCCGATGATATATACACTATCCCCGGAAGTTTCGGCTGGGACGATGTGGGAAGCTGGCTCGCCATGGAAAGAATCAACGAAACAGACGAATTTAAAAATTTCACCGAAGGCGATGTTTTGATGTATGATACAAAAAGAACTACCGTCTGCGGAGGAAAACGCCTTATAGCCGCTGTCGGCGCAAGGGATATAATTATTGTTGATACAGATGATGTACTCCTTGTATGCTCTAAAAACAGCACTCAGGACGTTAAACAGATTATCGCACAGCTTAAAGAAAAAAACAGAAACAATCTTGTGTAAATAAAGAAGGAGATTTATTATGAAAAACGCACTCAACACAGGCATTACAGGTCAGGACGGCTCATATCTTGCGGAACACCTGCTCGAAAAGTGCTACAATGTATACGGAATATGGAGAAGAAAAGCTACCGTTGACTACGGAAATATAGCTCATCTCAAAGACAAAGTTAATCTTATCTATGCCGATATGACAGACCCGATTTCGCTTATATCCGCCATGAAAATATCTCAGGCTGATGAAGTCTATAACCTCGCCGCACAGTCATTCGTTGCGACAAGCTGGGATACTCCCCTCGGTACTGCCGATATAGATGCTCTCGGCGTAACGAATATGCTCGAAGCCATAAGAATCGTCAAGCCCGATGCAAGATTCTATCAGGCATCGACTTCTGAAATGTTCGGACTTGTTCAGGAAATCCCGCAGACCGAAAAAACTCCTTTCTATCCGAGAAGTCCCTACGGAGTTGCAAAATTGTACGGTCACTGGATAACCAAAAATTACAGGGAAAGCTATGATATGTTCGCCTGTTCGGGAATTTTGTTCAATCATGAATCCGAAAGGCGTGGAATTGAATTTGTAACAAGAAAAATAACTCAGTCCGCCGCAAGAATAAAACTCGGCTTGCAGGACTGCGTTGAACTCGGAAACATGGATTCAAAGCGTGACTGGGGTCACTCTCAGGACTATGTAAGGGCTATGTGGCTCATGTTACAGCAGGAAAAACCCGATGACTACGTTATCGCCACAAACGAAACAAGAACCGTCCGTGAATTTGTCGAAACCGCTTTCGGACACGTTGGAATCGAAATTGAATGGAACGGCAAAGGCATTGACGAAAAAGGCATTGACAAAGCCACGGGAAAAACTGTCGTAAAAGTAAACAGAAAATTCTTCCGCCCCGCAGAAGTTGATATTCTCCTCGGAAACCCCGAAAAAGCCGAAAAAATCCTCGGCTGGAAAAGAGATATATCTTTCTCTCAGCTTGTCGAAAGAATGGTTAAAAATGACCTCGCAATCGCTGAAAATGAAATAAAAATCAAAAACGCACTCGCTGAATAAAGCCAAATTAAAATCTGCTTATAAAAATCCGAGGTCTTTTGAAAACAACAATTACAGCAAGTTATATACGGATTTGTTTTTGACATGACCTCTGAAAAGGGAGGAACACTATGGACCTTAAAACTTCATTCTTTGGATATGATATGGAAATCGTTCTCGGAAGATTTGAACGCCTCAGAAAAATTCTCGACCAGATAGATGAAAGAAAAATAAACAAGGATACTGCACTGAATCTCTTTGATGCCATAACAACTGAACCTATAAGACGCAGGCTCACAGGGTTCAACCGCAAGGCTGTCGATGCTGCTTTTTCAAGCATAAGGGAACAGCTCGTAAATTATCAGCCCAGATGATGAAAAGATTTAATATTGCTTTTGATGCTGTCCCCCTCATAAGTGACAAAATGACGGGCATAGGCTGGTGTGAGGCAGGTCAGACCACGGCTCTCGCAAAACTCCACCCCGAAAACAAATATACCTATAATTATTTTTCCCGCAAAGACCACCATATAAAGCGTGAAAGAATAAAACCCTTTGCAGGAAAGAATATATCCGTGAAATGTTCGCATTTTTCGGGGTATGTTTACCGTGCCCTGTCTGCGTTTCTGCCCGTGCCTTACAGCGCATTTTTCGGCAGAAAATCCGATATAACGCATTTTTTCAATTATATCGCTCCACCGTGCGTCCACGGAAAAACAGTCATAACCGTACATGACATGGTATACAAGGCTTTTCCCGAAACCGTAAGAACAAGGACTAAGCTTATGCTTGACATGGGGCTTAAAAAATCCATGAAAAGGGCAGATATAATCGTCACAGATTCAGAATTTTCAAAAACGGAAATAATTAAATATTTTCCTCAGCATGAGAAAAAAATAAGAGTTGTCCCCTGCGGTGTGGATTTGGACAAATTCAAGCCCTGCAAGGATTCCGAGAAAATTTCAGCCGTGAAAAAATCTCTCGGCATAGACGGCGAATATTTTCTCTATCTCGGAACTATCGAACCCCGAAAAAATCTCGAAAGGCTCATAGAGGCTTATTATGCTTTTGTAAAAAAAGTAAATAAAAAGCCTCCGTTTCTTGTGCTTGCAGGTGCAAAAGGCTGGCTGTATGATGATATTTTCGGGAAAGTAAAAAAACTCGGTCTTGAAAAATATGTCATATTCACAAAATATGTGCCTTCGGAAGATATAAATGCCCTTATGAGTGGTGCATTGTCTTTTGTTTTCCCGTCCGTATATGAGGGATTCGGTATGCCTCCGCTTGAAGCTATGGCTTGCGGAGTGCCTGTTCTGGTGTCGGATTCTGCATCTCTGCCCGAAGTCACGGGCGACTGTGCCGTAATATGCGATGCCTGTTCCGTAAAAAGTATTGCAAAAGGGCTTTACAGGCTGTATTCCGATGAAAATTTAAGAAAAGATTTAAGCAGGCGTGGAATTGAACGTGCAAAAAATTTCACATGGGAAAAATCCGCTGAATGTCTCTACAATGTTTACAAGGAGCTGTTTTGATGAAAAATAATAAAAAAATCAGAATACTCGAAGTCAATAAAGCCTATTATCCCCATGTCGGCGGAATTGAAAGCCTTGTAAGGCAGTATTCCGAAAAACTTTCCGAAATTGAAAACACTGAAACGGAAGTGCTTGTCTGCCGTGAAAATATAGGTAAAACTTTTTCCGAAAGAATAAACGGTATTCATGTTACAAGGGCGGGAAGTCTCGGAACATATTTTTCCTGTCCCGTGTCATTTTCATTTATAAAATTATTTAAGCAAATGTCAAGAAGTGCAGATGTCGTGCATATTCATATGCCTTTTCCGCTTGCGGATTTGGCTGTACTGCTCTCGGGATACAAGGGCAGAGTTGTCATTTCATGGCACAGCGATATTGTAAGGCAGAAAAAACTTATGTTTTTCTATAAGCCGATAATGAAAAAACTTTTAGACCGTGCCGACTGCATAATAACGGCAACTCAGGGTCATATAAGCGGTTCGGACTATCTCCCCGAATACAGAAACAAATGCGTTGTTATCCCCTACGGAATCAACCCCGAAGAATATTTGTCTGTAAAGCGTGTGCCGATACTCACCGAAAAATGTACCTATAAAGGGAGCATAAAAGTATTTTTCACGGGCAGGCTTGTATATTACAAGGGCGTTGATGTGCTTATAAGGGCATTTTCAAAAGTTAAAAACTGCGAATTATTCATAGCAGGAACGGGGGAACTCGAAGAAAAACTCAAAGAACTTGTCAAAAGAAAAAATATTGACGATATTGTGCATTTTGTGGGATTTCTCCCTGATGAACAGTTAAGGCAGGCTTATGCGGACTGCGATATATTTGTACTGCCGTCCGTTGCAAAAAGTGAGGCTTTCGGAATCGTTCAGCTTGAAGCTATGGTATACGGAAAGCCCGTAATAAATACCCGTCTTGATTCGGGTGTGCCGTATGTGAGTATTCACGGGCGGACAGGCTTTACCGTCAAGCCGTCAAGTCCTGCACAGCTTGCAAAGGCTTTGAACATACTCGCACAAAATAAAAAACTCCGTGAGAAATTCGGCAGAAATGCTTTTCTGCGTGTGGAGAAATATTTCAACGAGAAAAATATTATCGAAAAACTCCGTGATATTCTTGAAAAAGACTAAGAGGTAAAGTATGAAATCACTTGTAATAGGCGGTGCAGGTTTTGTCGGCGGATATTTAATAAAAGAATTAATTAATTTCGGTCACGAAGTTTATGCCACCTGCCTTGAAAATGAAAAAATAAACGAAAACTGCATTGTAAAAACTCTCGATATAACCGATAAAAATGCTGTTTCCGCCCTTATAGGGGAAATCTCCCCCGACTGCATATATCATCTTGCGGCACAGAGTTCCGTTTCGCTGTCGTGGAAAAATCCTCAGCTTACTGCGGAAATAAATGTAATCGGTGCGATAAATGTCCTCGAAGCCGTAAAAGATTTAAAAAATACACGCCTGATAATGATTGGTTCGGGCGAAGAATACGGCTTTATCCGTGAAAATTCCTGTCCCCTGAAAGAATCCGAACCACTCAACCCCGGAAATATCTACGCCGCAACAAAAGCCTGTCAGGAAATGATAAGCAGAATCTACACAAGGGCTTACAAAGCGGATATAATAATGGTAAGGGCTTTCAATCATTCGGGTGCGGGTCAGTCCTCTATGTTTGTAATATCGGATTTCTGCCGACAGATAGCGGAAATTGAAAAAAATCAGCGTCCGCCTGAAATTTCTGTCGGGAATCTCTCCGCTATGCGTGACTTTACAGATGTCCGTGATGTAGTCCGTGCATACAGGCTTTTGTCCGAAAAGGGAATTTCGGGAAAAGTCTATAATATAGGGCGTGGAAAAGCCGTAAGCATACAGTATATACTTGATACCGCCCTGTCTTTCTCGGAGAAAAATATATCCGTAATTCAGGATACGAAAAAAATGAGAGCCTCGGATATTCCGATAATTGAACCCGATGTTTCGGAAATATACGGCGATACGGGCTGGACTGCCGAAATATCAATGGAACAGACTATAAAAGATACTCTTGACTATTGGAGAAACCATTAATTCCGACAAAGGAAGTGAACAGCTAAAAATGTCAGATTACAGGCTTACAAACGAGAAAATGAAAACCTATGACGGTGAAACTCCATCGCTTTTCAAGACGGGCGCAAAGCTTGCGGAAATCGGCGAAAAACAAAATACTGCAAATGAGGCACTCGCCGCAAATGTAAATTCCCTGATAAAGCGTGTCTGCGCCCTCGAAGAAGAACACCTGAAAACTGTTGAAATCATGAAGAAAATCGCAACAGAATTAAATGCTTTCAAAAAGGAACTCGACCGCCTGCGTCTTTCGGACAAACTTAATTCAAACGCTGTCGCAAGACTTGACAAGGCTGTAAGACTGTTAAACGAAAACAACAGCGAAAACGAATAATTTTTGAACAAATTTTTCCAAAACCCTTGACTTTAAAGCCGTTTTGTTATATTATAATAATGTCGGATAAGTATTTTTACACTTTTTTAATTCCGACCTGAATGAATCAACGGAGATTTACTCTCCGTTTTTATATTTTTATCAGATATTTCCACAGAAAGAAGGTGTTTTTATGGATATAGGCGAAAAGCTTATGGAAGAACTTGAATGTCGTGTGGCGTTCACAATTCCTGTGCTTGGAGGTATTCCCGTTCCCGAATCCTGCGTTATGACATGGGGAATAATGCTTGTCGTGGTAATCGCCTCAATACTTATGGTGAGAAAACTGAAAAAAGTCCCGACAGGTTCTCAGTGTCTGCTTGAAATAGGCATAAACTGGATGAATAATTTTTTCCTTGAAATACTCGGACCGAGAGGAAAAAAATATCTGCCGATACTTGAAACTTTTCTTATTTACATCGGTATTTCCAATATAGTCGGACTTTTCGGACTCAGACCGCCTACAAAAGATATGGGCGTAACGGCTACCCTTGCAATTTTCGCAATACTTCTCATACAGTACAGCGGAATCAGGGAAAAAGGCTTTAAAGGCTGGCTTAAAAGCTTCAAAGAACCCATGGGACTGCTTTTACCCATGAATATTCTCGAACTTTTAATCAAACCGCTTTCGCTTTGTATGCGACTTTTCGGAAACGTTCTCGGTGCTTTCGTGGTAATGGAACTTATAAAAATGCTCCTGCCCGTAGGACTTCCCCTTGTTTTCAGCTTTTACTTTGATATTTTTGACGGTTGTATTCAGGCATATGTCTTTGTATTCCTTACATCTCTGTTCATGTCGGAGGCTATGGAAGAAGCAGAATAAACACGCTTATAATTAAAAATTAAACTATGCCGTAAAATCACGGCAGTATATAACGGAGGTAATTATTATGTCACTCACAGCATTAGGTGCAGGTATTGCAGTTCTCACAGGCGCAGGCGCAGGTATCGGTATAGGTATCGCAACTTCAAAGGCAGCAGATGCTATTGCACGTCAGCCCGAAGCAAAAGGCGATATCAACAAAGCCCTTCTTCTCGGCTGTGCGCTCGCAGAAGCTACGGCTATTTACGGTTTTGTTATCGCAATACTCATAATATTCCTTTTAAAATAATTAAAACACAAAAAATTTAACCGAAAGGAAGGATAACAATGCCCGTAAGTACACTCATCTGTATGCCTGTTGTTGCGGCTGAAAATCCCCTCAGCGGAACTATGCTTGACATAAATATCTGGAATTTTATCTGGTCAGCCGTCAATATAATCATACTGTTCGTACTTCTTAAAATATTCCTTTTCAAACCGATAAACAAACTCATGGACGACAGAACACAGTCAATCCGGAATGATATAGATTCCGCAGAAAAGGCTAAGAAAGAAGCGGAAGAATTAAGACAGCACTATGAAAACTCTCTCGGCGAAGCCAAGGAAGAAGCTAAAAAAATCATCATGAAAGCCCATGACGAAGCCGAAATCGAAAGAACAGCCATTATCAGGAAATCTCAGGAAGAAGCCGAGGAAATTGTAAATGCGGCTGGAAAAACTATCGAAAACGAGCGCAGAATAGTTATTCAGCAGGCACAGGCTCAAATTGCAGACCTTGCCATTGAAGCCGCCTCAAAAATAGTCGGTGCAAACCTCGATGACGAAAAGAACCGCAAACTTGTTGATGAGTTCCTTTCAGCGGAGGAGGGTGACAGGAAATGAAAGACACCGACAAGGATTTTTTAAAGGAGCTTATAAGGCTTGATATTCCGCAGGAAAATGTCGATTCCGCAAAAGATGTCATAACCGCCTGCCCCGATGTAATCGACACTCTTTCAAATCCGCTTGTCACCACTGACGAGAAAAAAGGCATAATCAAAAGACTTTTTCCGCAGAGCCTTGAAAAACTCCTCATAAGCTCGCTAAGAGGCGGAACAATTGAAAATCTCAGCATTATTCTTGACGAATATTCAGATATTCTCCTTGAAAAACAGGGCGTTATAAAAGCCGTTGTCCGCTATGTCACTCCCCTTACGGAATCACAGCAGGCTGAACTCAAAAAGTTCATCATGGAGAAATTCATCAAAGATGATGTTGACATAGAATATAAATACGACCCCGATATTCTGGGCGGTTTTATTCTCAATGCGGGCGATGTCGAATACGACAGAAGCTACCGCACAAGCCTCAGAATGATGAAAGATACTTTGCAGTCAAAAGCTGCGGATATAGTTGATTCCGATGAGGAGGCAAGCGAAAGCGATATTATTTCCGTACTCAAAACGGAAGTAAGGGATTTCAAAATAAAATCAGGCGAAACCGAAACAGGCTTTGTAACAAGACTCGGTGACGGTATCGCAAGAGTAAGAGGCATGAACAGCGTTATGTACGGCGAACTCGTTGAATTTGAAACGGGTATAAGGGGTATCGTTCAGAATCTCGAAGAAAAAACCGTAGGCGTTGTACTTCTCGGTGACGACCACGGACTTACAGAGGGGTCGTCCGTAATAAGAACAGGTAAAAGAGCAGGTATCGGCGTAAGTGACGAACTACTCGGCAGAGTTGTGGACGCACTCGGTTCGCCCATTGACGGTCTCGGACCGATAAAGGCAGAGGACTACTTCCCTATTGAACGTGAAGCCCCCGGAGTTATTGAGAGAAAATCCGTAAATGTCCCGTTGCAGACGGGTATTCTTGCGATTGATTCAATGTTCCCGATAGGCAGAGGTCAGCGTGAACTTATCATAGGCGACAGACAGACAGGTAAAACTTCTATCGCACTTGATACTATCATAAACCAGAAAGACAAGGACGTAATCTGCATTTATGTCGCAATAGGTCAGAAATCCTCAACAGTTGCACAGGTAGTCAATACTTTGAAAAAATACAATGCTATGAGTTATTCGGTTGTTGTGTGTGCATCTGCGAGCGACCCTGCGCCTTTCCAGTATATATCCCCATATTCAGGAACGGCTATTGCGGAATATTTCATGTCAAAGGGAAAAGATGTTCTCATAGTATATGATGACTTGTCAAAGCACGCTGTTGCATACCGTGCGATGTCATTGTTACTGCACCGTCCCCCAGGACGAGAGGCTTATCCCGGAGATGTATTCTATTTACATTCAAGGCTTTTGGAACGTTCAAGCCGTCTTGATGACGAACACGGCGGAGGCTCACTCACGGCACTCCCTGTAATAGAAACTCTTGCGGGCGATATTTCTGCATATATTCCGACAAATGTAATATCCATCACCGATGGACAGATATTCCTTGAAAGCGAACTTTTCAATTCGGGTCAGCGTCCTGCGGTAAACTACGGACTTTCGGTATCCCGTGTGGGCGGTGCTGCACAAACCAAGGCTATGAAAAAAGCTGCGGGAAATCTCCGTATAGACCTCGCACAATTCAAGGAAATGGAAATATTCACGCAGTTTTCCTCCGAACTTGACCAGTCAACAACGGATTTGCTGAATCACGGTCATATGCTCACGGAACTGCTCAAACAGCCCTTATACAACCCCAAGCCCCACTATGAACAGGTTATTCTCCTCTATGCGGCACAGCACGGGCTTTTTGACCTCATACCGCTTAAAGAACTGAAAGAATATATAAATGACCTCATGTCATATATCAGAAGCTACGGTCAGGATATTATCGAAGAAATCGAAGAAAAGAAAATCATGACCGAAGAACTTGGCGAACGTATCGAAAGAATCGTTACGGCATTTGAGGAATAAGGGGTGACATTATGCCCAATATGAGAGAAATCCGTGAGAGAATCGCAAGCATACAGCAGATACTCAAAATCACGAACGCTATGTATCTTATGTCCTCATCTAAGCTTAAAAAGGCAAGAAAGTCACTCGATGCAACCGAACCCTATTTCTATAAATTGCAGGAGACAATAAATAATATACTTGAACATACTCCGCATACAAGACAGGCTTATTTCGACAGGAGAACCAATATCCCCGAAGATAAAAGAAAAAGGGGCTATATAGTAATCACGGGCGACAAGGGTCTTTGCGGAAGCTACAATCATAATATTTTGAAATATGCAGAGCAGAAACTCGATGAAACAAAAAATATCGACAACTGCTATTTGTTTGTAATGGGTCAGGTAGGACGTATGCATTTTCATAGGCGAATGAGCGGCGGAGGAAAAGCCTCCGTTGACGGGGAATTTCTGTACACAACACAGAATCCCACGCTTTACAGGGCTATGGAGATAGCGAAAATAGTTCTTGACAAATTTGAAAACCATGAACTTGATGAAGTCTATGTTTTATACACGGATATGATAAATTCAAATTTGCAGGAAACAAGAACCGTTCAGCTTCTGCCCTTTGAACGCAGACATTTCGGAAAAGCCCCTGACGGCACTATGAAAAAACTCCCGAAAGCGTCTTTCGTACCCTCGCCCGAAAAAGTTATGGAATTTCTTATCCCGCAGTACGCAAAGGGCATAATCTACGGTGCTATGGTTGAGGCTTTCTGCTGTGAACAGCAGTCAAGAATGACGGCTATGGACGCAGCAACAACAAGTGCAAAGGATATGATAAAAGATTTGTCATTACTTTACAACCGTGCAAGACAGGCGGCTATAACTCAGGAAATTACCGAAGTTGTAAGCGGTGCAAACGGTCTTGACGAATAATTCAAAGGAGTGTATCTTATGAGTAAAATAGCTGAATTTTTAAAGGAAACAGGCGTTTTCTTCCTCGCAACAGCAGACGGAAACCAGCCTAAACTCCGCCCCCTCGGAGCTTTTCTCGATGAGGACGGAAAAATAATTTTCGGCGTGGGCGATTTCAAGGCTGTATACAAACAGCTTAAAGCAAATCCCCTTGTTGAGATAGCAGCCTGCAAACCAAACGGTCACTGGCTCAGATATACGGGAAAAGCCGTATTTGAAACAGATACAAAATATGCCGAAAAAATGATTAAAAATTCGGGTCTTGAAAGCATATACAACGAAAATACAGGTCATAAGCTCATGGCTTTTCATATTGAGGACGCAAAAGCTGTCGATATAGCTGTTATGGGAGAAGGAGAAAACCTCTTGTAATAATGCGGATTTGTATAATGCAGGAAAAATTTCCGTGACTTATACAGAGATTCCGAAAATATGAGAAAAGAGGAGTGATTGTTATATAATGGAAAAAGGCAGAATAATTCAGGTCATAGGACCTGTTATAGACGTTGAGTTTTCAGGCGGAAAACTGCCTATGATTAAAGATGCCCTTACCGTTGAATCAGGCGGTAAAAAACGTGTAATGGAAGTTGCACAGCATATGGGAAACCATGTTGTGCGCTGTATAATGCTCGCAACAAGCGAGGGACTGAGCAAAAATATGGAAGTAACCGCAACAGGTTCATGTATTAAAGTCCCTGTCGGCGAAAAAACTCTCGGCAGAATGTTCAATGTTCTCGGTGAGGCTATCGACAAAAAAGGCGATGTAAATGCCGATGAAATGTGGGAGATTCACAGAAAAGCCCCTACTTTTCAGGAACAAAGCCCTGTCGTTGAAGTCCTCGAAACAGGCATAAAAGTAATAGACCTTATAGCACCTTACGCAAAAGGCGGTAAAATAGGACTTTTCGGCGGTGCAGGCGTTGGAAAGACCGTTCTTATTCAGGAACTTATAAGAAATATCGCTACGGAACACGGCGGTTATTCAATATTTACGGGTGTCGGGGAACGTTCCCGTGAGGGAAATGACCTCTGGAACGAAATGCAGGAATCGGGCGTTATAAATAAAACTGCCCTTGTTTTCGGACAGATGAACGAACCCCCCGGTTCAAGAATGAGAGTTGCTCAGACAGGTCTTACTATGGCGGAATATTTCCGTGACAGGGAACACAAGGACGTACTTTTGTTTATAGACAATATTTTCAGATACGTTCAGGCAGGTTCGGAAGTTTCCGCACTTCTCGGACGTATGCCCTCAGCTGTTGGATATCAGCCGACTCTTGCAACGGAAGTCGGTGAACTCCAAGAGAGAATAACCTCAACGAAAAACGGTTCTATAACTTCCGTACAGGCTGTATATGTCCCTGCGGACGACTTGACTGACCCCGCACCTGCGATAACATTCGCACACCTTGACGCTACAACGGTTCTTTCCCGTAAGATAGTTGAACAGGGTATATATCCCGCTGTTGACCCGCTTGAATCAAATTCAAGAATCCTCGAACCCGAAATTGTCGGAGAAGAACATTACAATGTTGCAAGGCGCACTCAGGAACTTTTGCAGAAATACAAGGAATTACAGGATATTATTGCTATCCTCGGCATGGAGGAACTTGATGAGGAGGACAAGCTTGCAGTTTACCGTGCAAGAAAAATTCAGAAATTCCTCTCGCAGCCTTTCAATGTTGCGGAAAATTTCACGGGTCTTAAAGGAAAATACGTTCCGATTAAGGACACTATTGAAGGATTCAAGGCAATAATTGACGGCGATATGGATAATTACCCCGAAGCGGCTTTCCTTATGGCAGGAACTATTGATGACGTTATCATGAAAGCCAAACAGATAGGTGACGAATAAGGGGGCGGATTATGGCTAAAACCTTTCAGCTTGAAATAATCGCCACGGACAGAATATTTTTCAGGGGTGAGTGCGAACACCTTGTAATAACTGCCATTGACGGTCTCTTAGGCATAATGGCAGGGCATGAACCCCTTGTTACCGTTCTCCCCACGGGCGAACTTAAATACATGGTTGACGGCGTTTGGAAATATGCCGCCATATCAGAGGGATTTATTCAGGTTATGCCCGACAAGGCTGTAATACTCGCGGATTCCTGCGAACTCCCCGAAGAAATAGATATAAAGCGTGCGGAGGAAGCCCGTCAGCGTGCGGAAGAACTCATGAAACAGAAACAAAGCATAGTTGAATACTATCAGACACAGGCTGCACTTAACCGTGCCATGAACAGGCTTAAAGTTTCGCAGAAACACTTTAAATAATATTATGGATTATTACAATCCCGAATTAATTTTTTTTGCTTTATACTTGACTTTTTTGTGAAAATATAGTACAATAAATGTAATTGTCGTACAGACAGATAAATTTAATAGGAGGCATGACTGTGAAAAAGACAAAAAAATCAACTTTCTTCATTGTCGTTGCTTTTATCGCACTGTTTACCGTTTCTGCAATTGTCGGACTTGATTATCTTTTCGGCGACAGCAGAAAAACCATTATCAAAGGCGTTGATGATATTCGTCTGGGCATTGATATCAAGGGCGGCGTTGATGTTACATTCGCTCCCTCGGGTGACTATGACGCAGATGATACTCAGCTTGATGCCGCAACAGAGATTATCAAGACAAGACTTACTTCTCTCGGTATCAATGATAATGAAGTTTACAGCGACAGTAAAAGCGACAGAATTATTGTTCGTTTCCCGTGGCAGGCGGGCGAAAGCGACTTTGACCCGGAAGCTGCCGTAAAGGAACTCGGCGAAATGGCTGAACTTACTTTCCGCAAAGGCACTGATGCAGATACCGATGAGGAGGGGAATCCGATTCCCACAGGAGAGATAGTCCTCAACGGTAACGATATAGACCAGGCAGGCTATACCGAACAGCCGAACGATTACGGCGATTTGCAGTGGGTGGTTACACTTTCGCTTACAAGTGACGGCGCAAAGAAATTCGCTGAGGCTACCGCAGAACTCGCAGGTTCAAGCACACCGATTTCAATTTGGATGGACAACGAAATGATTTCCGCTCCGTCCGTAAATGCCGCAATAACTGACGGAAACGCAGTTATCACAGGCAATTTCACAAATGAAACTTCAAAGAAACTCGCTGACCAGATAAATTCGGGCGCACTCCCGTTCAAAATGGAAACATCAAGTTTCAAGACTATTTCCCCGACAATGGGCGAAGGTTCACTTGATGCAATACTCCTTGCGGCAGCGATTGCATTCGGACTTATAGCCGTATACATGATGATACTCTACAAAGTTCCAGGATTTGTTGCCGTTATAGCACTCTGCGGACAGATTGCAGGTTCAATAGCCGCTGTAACAGGCTGGTTCGGATTCATGCCCGGTTCAACACTTACGATTCCAGGTATCGCAGGTATGATACTCTCCGTAGGTATGGGCGTTGACGCAAACATCATCACGGGCGAACGTATCAAGGAAGAACTCAAATCGGGAAAAACTCTCGATTCAGCCGTAAGAGTTGCTTACAAGAGAGCATTTTCCGCTATCCTTGACGGTAATATCACAAACGTACTTATCGCAGTAATACTTATGGGTGCATTCGGTGTACCGTCAAGTTTCTTCTCAAAGATACTCAACAAAACTATTTTCTTCATGTTCGGTGCAACGACTGAGGGTGTTGTATATTCATTCGGATTTACACTTCTCGCAGGTGTTGTATGCAACTTTATTTTCGGAGTATTCTTTGCAAGACTAATGGTAACTTCACTCTCCAAATTCAAGGCATTAAGCAACAGAAAACTTTACGGAGGTGATGCAAAGTGAGCAATAAAAAAACTAAGACTGCTCCTGCTCCCGCTCCGACAGGAAAGATATATGATTTCTGTTCCAAAAAGAAAATGATTCTTGCAATCGTTATCTGCGTGGCTGTTGCTCTCGTTGCGGGAATTGTCATAAGAGGCGTTAATTTTGCAATAGAATTTAAGGGCGGTACGGTTCTCACCTATGACTATACGGGCGATTTGGACACAAATGCGGTACAGTCAAGCATAGGCGAAATTGTAAGCGTTCCCGTAAGCGTAAGGTCGGGCGAAAGCCTTGATTCAGGCGGAAAACAGATAACTGTTTCCTTTACCTCCGAAGAAGGTCTCAACGCTGACAGACAGCATGAACTTACAGAAAAACTTCAATCCTCATTCCCTGACAATGCAATTTCGCTTTTTGATTCAAATGACGTAAGCCCTTCATCGGGTCGTGAATTTCTTTTGAAATGCCTTATTGCAATTATCTTTGCGGCAGTGGTTATAATAATCTACATCGCAATAAGATTCAAGAAAATCGGCGGCTGGTCGGCAGGTGTATGCTCAGTATTAGCACTCTGTCACGACTTGCTTACAGCACTCGCTGCATCTGTACTTTTCGGCTTTGAGTTCAACTCAAACATAGTTGCGGTAATACTCACAATTCTGGGATATTCAATAAACAATACTATCGTTATCTACGACAGAATAAGAGAAAACCGTTCACTCTATCCGAAAGCAACTCTCAACGAACTTATCAATATGGGCTGTTCGCAGTCTCTCACACGTTCGATAAGAACATCTATAACCACAATAGGAACAATGCTTGTTGTAACAGTAGTGGTATTCGTAAGCGGTTACACATCACTCCTCAGCTTCTCAGTACCGCTTGTATTCGGTCTTATATCGGGTACTTACTCATCACTCTTTGTTGCACCTGTAACATGGTCTTGGCTTAAAGCAAAAGAAACTGCAAAAGCAGAATAAAAATTATCCCTGCGGAATATTCCGCAGGGATTTTTTTGTCAGAAATCAAATTTTGATTTAAGTTTCTCAAAGAAACTCTGTCTCTTTGCATAATTCTTATCCGAGAGAGATGCTTCAAATTCTTTGAGGAGGTCTTTCTGTTTCTTTGAGAGATTCTTTGGAACTTCAACGTAAATCTTAACGTACTGGTTGCCTCTTTCAGCACGGTTGATTTTCTTGACACCCTTGCCTTTAAGGCGGAAAACAGTACCCGTCTGTGTACCCTCACTGATATTGTATTTAACATCTCCGTCAATGGTAGGTACGGTTATTTCGTCACCGAGAACAGCCTGCGTGAAAGTAACAGGTATATCGCAGTGTATGTCATAGCCCTCTCTTGTGAATATGGGGTGAGCCTTTACGGACACATTGAGAAGGATATCACCGTTCTGACCGCCGTTCACACCGCAGTCGCCCTGACCGCTTAAACGGATTGTCTGTCCGTCATCTATACCTGCGGGAATATCAATCGAAACAGTTTTCTGAACTCTTATTCTGCCCACGCCACGGCATTTTGAACAGGGATTTTTTATGATTTTTCCCTTGCCCGAACAGTGTGGGCAGGGCTTTGTTGAAGATATAGCACCGAAAGGTGTGCGCTGAGTGGTCTTTACACTTCCTCGACCCTGACAGTCGGGGCATATATCGGCAGTTGTACCTGCGCCCGCACCGCTTCCGTTACAAGCATCACAAACGGTCATGCGGTTTATTTTTATATCTTTTTTAATGCCGTTGCAAGCGTCCATGAAATTTATAACAATAGATTCCTGAAGGTCTGCGCCTCGTCTGGGGGCATTTACAGTTGAACGTGTTGCACCGCCGCCGAAACCGAATCCACCTCCGAAAAGATTTTCAAGGATATCATCAATTCCGCTTCCTGCGAATCCGCCCATACCGCCGAACGGGTCACCGCCGCCTGCACCGTAGCTGGGGTCAACGCCTGCGTGTCCGAACTGGTCATATCTTGCTCTTTTCTGGGGGTCTGAAAGGACTTCATGCGCCTCGTTTACTTCCTGAAACTTTTCAACGTATGAGGGGTCATCGGGGTGCAAATCGGGGTGATTTTCCCTTGCCTTTTTACGGTAAGCCTTTTTTATTTCTTCCTCGGTAGCACCTTTCTGCAAGCCGAGAATTTCATAGTAATCTCTCTTTTCTGCCATACATATCTCTCCTTAACGCATAATCCATAATTTCCATACGCATAAAATATGAATCATGCATTATGAATTATGAATTGACTATACACTTTAAGGGCGAAAAGGAATTTTCGCCCTGTTGGTGTTATTTTATATTTTCAGAATATAAGCCTGTGTTTGATTTGTATAATCTGACAGAAGTCATATTATACCTCTGTGAAGTCAGCATCAACTACACCGTCATCATTGCTGCTGCTGTTTTCTTCGGGAGCTGCGCCGCCCATATTAGCGAACTGTGAGGGGTCAATACCGCCTGCACCGCCATTGGGGTTAGCCTGCTGGTAAATCTTTGCGGAAAGGTCATAGAAAGCTTTCTGGAGGTCATCTTTGAGCTTCTTTATTTCATCGTGATTATCTGCGGCAACAGCGGATTTAAGAGCAGTACACTTTGCCTCGATATTTGCTTTTTCGTCAGCGGAAACCTTGTCACCGAAATCTCCGAGAGCCTTTTCGCACTGGAATACAAGATTTTCAGCCTCATTCTTTGTATCAACCTGTTCACGGCGTTTCTTGTCCTCAGCGGCATACTGTTCAGCCTCTTTAACAGCCTTGTCAATATCGTCCTTGGACATATTTGTAGAAGAAGTGATGGTGATATTCTGTTCCTTGCCTGTGCCGAGGTCTTTTGCAGAAACGTGAACAATACCGTTCTGGTCAATATCGAAAGTTACTTCAATCTGGGGGATTCCTCTGGGAGCGGGAGCAATACCGTCAAGACGGAAAGTACCGAGCTGTTTGTTGTCTCTTGCAAATTCACGCTCACCCTGAAGAACGTTGATATCAACTGCGGGCTGATTGTCTGCATAAGTTGAGAATACCTGAGATTTCTTTGTGGGGATAGTTGTGTTTCTCTCAATCATCTTTGTGCATACACCGCCTGCTGTCTCGATACCGAGTGAAAGAGGTGTAACGTCAAGGAGGAGAAGACCGTTTTTAACGTCACCGCCGAGGACACCGCCCTGATATGCTGCACCGAGTGCTACACATTCATCGGGATTGATACCCTTGAAGGGGTCTTTGCCGATAAGTTTCTTTACAGCTTCCTGAACAGCGGGGATTCTTGAAGAACCGCCTACCATGAGGACTTTGTTTATTTCCGAAATGCTGAGACCGCTGTCATTGAGAGCCTGACGAACAGGACCCATTGTCTTTTCAACGAGGTCAGCAGTAAGTTCATTGAACTTAGCCTGTGTGAGAGTTAAATCAAGGTGCTTGGGAGTACCTGTTGCATCAACAGTGATAAAGGGGATATTTATATTTGAAGTTGTTGTTGAAGAAAGCTCGATTTTTGACTTTTCAGCGGCATCTTTAAGACGCTGTGCAGCCATTTTGTCTGTTGAGAGGTCAATGCCCTCTGTTTTTTTAAATTCTTCAATCATCCAGTCAATAATTTTCTGGTCGAAATCGTCACCGCCGAGACGGTTGTTACCTGCTGTTGCAAGAACCTGCTGAACATCTTCGCCCATTTCAATGATAGATACATCGAAAGTACCGCCGCCGAGGTCATAAACCATAACAGTCTGTTCTTCTTCCTTGTCGATACCGTAGGAAAGGGCTGCCGCTGTGGGTTCGTTTATAATTCTTTTAACTGTAAGACCTGCAATCTGACATGCGTCCTTGGTAGCCTGTCTCTGTGAGTCTGTGAAATATGCGGGAACTGTGATAACAGCCTCTGTTACGGGTTCGCCGAGATAAGATTCTGCATCTGCTTTAAGCTTTTGAAGTACCATAGCGGAAATTTCCTGAGGAGTATAATTTTTTCCGTCAATAGCTACTTTGTAATCGCTTCCCATATGTCTTTTGATTGAAGAAACTGTTCTGTCGTGATTTGTGATAGCCTGACGCTTTGCAACCTGACCTACAAGTCTTTCTCCGTTGTTTGTGAAAGCAACAACAGAGGGAGTAGTTCTTGCGCCCTCGCTGTTGGGGATAACTACTGCGTTACCGCCTTCCATAACTGCTACACATGAATTTGTTGTACCTAAATCAATACCTATAATTTTGCTCATAATTAATTCCTCCTGTATATTAAGCATTATATGCTTTTTTTAATTTAAAAAATTACAGTGCAACCGCAACCATAGCGGGGCGGATAAGCTTATCGCCTATCATGTAGCCTTTCTGATAAACCTGACAAACGTAATTGCTTGCGTAGTCAGTGCCGTCAAGCTGCTGGATAGCATTGTGAACATTCGGGTCAAACTCTGCACCGAGGGATTCAACCTCTTTGACGTTCATCTTTGTGAGGAAGTCCTGCAACTGTTTGAATATCATATACATGCCCTTTTTGAAATTTTCGTCCGTACATTCAATTGTGAGTGAGCGTTCAAAGCTGTCGATGAACGGGAGAATTTCCTCAATGCATTTTGCTGTTGCGTTCTGATAGGTTTCTGTCTTTTCCCTTGCGGTTCTCTTGCGGTAGTTGTCATATTCCGCAAAGAGCCTTAAATACTTGTCATTTGCCTCATTGAGGGCATCTTCGAGAGCCGCATATTCGGAAGCCGTGTCATTGTATTCGCTTACTGCGTCCTCCTCATCGCTGTCCTCCTCCGAAAGAGAATCAACATTTTCCTCGGTGAGTTCCTCGTTTACAATTTCCTCATCGGGGGTGTTGTTTTCGGGGGCTGTTTTTTTATCTTCCATATGCTGTTCCTTTCCTACGGCTTGGATTCGGGATTTTCAGCCGTAATAACATTTTCATCGTTTTCTGACATAAGATATGAAATTTTCTGTGTCAGATATTCTATATAGGGAATAATTTTCTTGTAATCAACTCTCATAGGACCTATAATTCCGAGAGAACCTGCTTCTTTTCCGCCTTTTTTATATTTTGAGACAATCATGCTTGAATTGCCAATTGCGAAATTTCCTTCCGCACCGAATTTAACCTGAATACCGCTGAAAGTATCTTCGAGTATATCGGTTATTTCGTGTTTCTGACCGATAAACCTGACGACTTCCATTTTGTCGAGTTCATCGCAGGAAAGCAGTTTTTCACCGCCCTTGACGGTCAGTTCCTGATGCCTTAAATCTTCCGAAAGTTCATATATGCCCTTTACAAGCGGTGAAAGCGAAATCATATATGCACTTACTGCGGCAACCATTTTATCGAACATTTCTTCCGATAAATCCTCAACGGAAACGCCGTGGAGATTTTCGTCAATGTAGTGTGTAAAGAAATCAAGCTGTTCGTGACTTAAATCAAATTCAAGACGGCAGGCTTTATTTTTGATACTGCCGTTTGAGGTAATCAGAAGTATGACATAAAGTCTTTTTCCTGTGGGGATTACTTCGACTTTTGAGATAACCGAGAATTTCGGGACTGAATTTGTGACTACTGCGGCACACTGGGTTATTTCGGTAAGTGCTGCGGCTGCATTTTCAATCAGTAATTCTTCGGGGGTATCAGCACCGCCGAGCATTTCGTCAAGCTTGTTTTTCTCCTCGTCCGAGAGGGCGGGGGCAGTCATAAGTTCGTCAATATACAGTCTGTATCCTTTGAATGTCGGAACTCTGCCTGCCGATGTATGGGGCTGTTCGAGATAACCGAGCTGTTCAAGGACTGCCATGTCATTTCTTATAGTGGCAGATGATACTTTTATGTGACCGAGTTTGGAGATAGCCTTTGAACCGACAGGTTCACCTGTTCTTACATACTCGTCAACAACGGCGGCAAGTATTCTGAGCTTTCTTTCGTCCACGGTACACACTTCCTTTCCGAACCGTTTAGCACTCTCACTCTCTGAGTGCTAATATTAATTTACCACTATTATTGCACTTTGTCAAGCAATTTATTCATTTTCGGCTATTTAACCTAATTTTAACTGTAAAATCTGTAAATTTCTTACATTTCGGCGAAAAAATTACAATAAAAAAGAGCGTGAACCATGACCCGCCCCCTGTCAAGTAGACAGCGCAAAAAACAAAAATAATCTATGTAGTGATCAAAAGCAGTCTGTGCAATTTGTGCAGGCTGCTTTGTCGTTGGCAGCAATTGGCAAGCACCTTTTGGAGTGAGGAGCGGAGCG
>JAFYFU010000020.1 GCA_017543595.1 Ruminococcus sp.
CACAACAATTAAATTCTGATTCTGTATTACTTGTCATTCCCAATTTTTCGGACACGTGCTGAAACTTTTTTATTCCTGCGAAACAATTAAATTTTATTTTTTACTTGCTTTTTTTTATCATATGTAGTATAATAGAAACATAGTTATAAAGAAATGTGGTGATACAATGGAACAGACAGTAAAAAGTGATAAAAATATCGAAAAAGGCAACGTTATTTACACTGTTGCCGTGAGAGGTCTTGTTGCATTTCCTAAAATGGTGATGCACTTTGATGTCGCAAGGGAAAAGTCTGTCAAGGCTGTTGAAAAGGCTCTCAGAGAGGACGGAAAGATTTTTCTTGTAACTCAGCATGAGGCATATGTTGAGAATCCGAAGTTTTCCGATTTGTATAAGGTCGGAGTTGTCGCCGAAATAAAACAGGTGCTGAAACTTCCCGATAATATCATGAAAGTTCTTGTTGAGGGTGTATATAAGGCTAATCTTGTAAGGCTTATTGATGAGGGAGATGTACTTAAAGCGGAAATAAAGCGTTCGCCCACTTATTCAAGGGCGAAGTATGACAAGGTTGAGGCGGAGGCTCTTGTAAGGTCTGTAAAGGACATTTTTGAGAGGTATGCTTCACATTTCCCAAAGATGCCGAATGAACTGTTTACTTCAATTATGAGTGAAGAAGACCCCGTTAAGCTTTTTGAGACTATAACTTTCAATTGCAGTCTCAATTACAGGGATAAGCAGACTCTCCTTGAAGAAACAAATATAGTAAACAAACTTTCAGTGCTTTATGCTTGTCTGACTTCTGAGGTTGAAATACTTGACCTTGAAAGTCTCATAAACGAACAGACTAAAAACAGCATTGACAAGGGGCAGAAAGAATATTATCTCCGTGAACAGTTGAGGGTCATTCAGGAACAGCTTGGTGAGGACGAAACAGATGATTCCTACAATTACATTCACAGCATAATGAAACTCAAAATTGACGGCAAAAGCAGGGAAAAGCTCGTTAAAGAGGCTGAAAAGCTTGATAAACTTCCGCCCGCTTCTCAGGAATCTTTTGTTATAAAGAATTATCTTGACACGATTCTTGATTTGCCGTGGGGTAAATACAGCGAGGCTAAACTCTCTATGGAAAAGGCTGAGGACGTTCTTGAAAGAGACCACTACGGTCTTAAAAAGGTTAAGGAACGCATACTTGAATTTCTTGCTGTTCATATGCTTAATCCTGAAATCAAGGGACAGATAATCTGTCTTGCAGGACCTCCCGGTGTAGGAAAGACTTCTGTTGCAAAGTCTATTGCTAAGGCTATGGGCAGAAAATACGCAAGAGTTTCTCTCGGCGGTGTACGTGATGAGGCTGATATAAGAGGTCACAGAAAAACTTATGTAGGTGCTATGCCAGGAAGAATAATTAATGCGATTCAGCAGGCAGGCACGGCTAATCCTCTTATTCTTTTTGATGAAATTGACAAGCTTTGCAGTGATGCAAAGGGTGACCCCTCGTCTGCTATGCTTGAAGTTCTCGACAGCGAACAGAATAACGCTTTCAGAGACCATTTCATTGAAGTGCCGTTTGATTTGAGCAAGGCTGTTTTCATTACTACTGCAAATAATGTAGATGCTATTCCTAAACCCTTGCTTGACAGAATGGAACTCATTGAACTGCCAAGCTATACAGCAGAGGAAAAATTCCATATTGCAAAAGACCACCTTATTCCGAAACAGTTGAAGGAACACGGTCTTAAAGGTACTCAGCTCAAACTTGATGATGAGGCAATTAATGACATTATTGCCTATTACACAAGGGAATCGGGTGTGCGTACTCTTGAAAGAACTATCGCCTCTATTTGCAGAAAAACCGCAAGGAAAATTGCATCGGGTGAAGTTAAAAGATTAAAAGTTAAGGCAAAAGACCTCCATGACCTCCTCGGCGTAAAGAAATATATCTCGGATATTCACTCCAAAAAAGACCAAGTTGGTGTTGTAAACGGTCTTGCATGGACTTCTGTCGGCGGTGTGATTATGCCACTTGAAGTTATTGTTCTTGACGGTACGGGAAAAACTGAAATTACAGGTTCTCTCGGTGATGTCATGAAAGAAAGTTCGCATATTGCCGTAAGCTATGTGAGAAGTATTGCCGACAAATATAACATAAACAAGGATTTCTACAAAAATAACGATATACATATAAATGCTGTGGAGGGTGCTGTTCCCAAGGACGGTCCTTCTGCGGGCGTTACTATGGTTACGGCTCTTGTTTCGGCTCTTTCGGGCAGAAAAGTCCGTGCAGATGTCGCTATGACGGGTGAAATAACACTCCACGGAAAAGTTCTCCCTATCGGCGGACTGAGGGAAAAAACTATGGCGGCTTACAAGGCTGGTATAAAAACTGTTATCATTCCCATTGACAACAAGCCCGACCTCGAAGAAGTTGATGATGTCGTTAAAGAGGCTGTTGAGTTTGTTTATGCCGAAAACCTTTCGGAAGTCCTCGATACCGCTCTTGCAGAATAAATCTGACATTTATTAAAAAATGCTTATTCTCCGCTTTATGCGGAGATAAGCTGTATGTGGGAGGTTTGGGGTTTGAAGAAACACCAAAACAGGAGGTTATATGAAACTTAATTACAATAAAGCCGAATATGTCGCTTCATATGGAAAGTTTTCACAGATTCCCCCTTGCGACAGAATTGAGATAGCTTTTGCGGGTCATTCAAATGTCGGTAAATCTACTCTTATAAATAAAATTTTTAATAGAAAAAATCTCGCAAGAGTAAGTTCTGTCCCCGGAAAAACCGCAACTATTAATTTTTACAGTCTTGAAAATATATATTTTGCCGATTTGCCCGGATATGGATATGCCAAAGTCGCAAAATCCGAAAAAGAACGCTGGTCAGGTCTTATTGAGGGCTATCTCTCATCTGACAGGGATATAAGGCTTGTCTTTATGCTTGTCGATATGCGTCATGCACCTACCAATGACGATGTGCAGATGATAAATTATCTCATAGATACCGAAATGCCTTTTGTACTTGTTCTCACAAAGGCTGACAAACTTAAAAAGACGGAGAGATTAAAGCGCATGGAAGCCTTTAAGACGGAAATTCCGTGCTTTGACGAAATTCATGTTATTCCTTTTTCTTCCGTTACTTTTGAGGGCGTTGAGGAATTGAGGGAAATTGTTGAGGAAATCGCTGACGACAATGATGTCGCTGACGAATAAAAAATCCTGAAAGGAATGTTTAAAATGTTTGTATCTGAAAACTTGTCCGTTAATGAAAACGGAAATCTTGCAATAGGCGGTATTGATACCGTTGAACTTGCCAAGAATTACGGTACTCCGCTGTATGTCATGGACGAACAGATGATAAGAAAAAATCTCCGCCGTTTCCATGAAAGTATGCAGAAATTCTATGACGGAAAAGGTATGGTCTGCTACGCAAGCAAGGCTTTTTCCTGCATGGAAATGTGCCGTATTGTCGCAAGTGAAGGTGACGGTCTTGATGTCGTTTCAATAGGTGAACTCTATACCGCCCTTAAAGCAGGTTTCCCCGTTGAGAGAATAGGTTTCCACGGAAACAATAAAACCGATGAGGAGTTGAAATTCGCTGTTGAAAATAATGTCGGTCATATAATTGTTGATAATATCAGCGAACTTAACCGCCTTGAAAAAATCGCCTCTGAGACAAATAAAAAGCCTGATATTCTTTTCAGAATCAAGCCCGGCATTGATGCTCATACCCACGATTTTGTAAAGACAGGTCAGATTGACAGCAAATTCGGTTTTACCCTTGAAACAGGCGAGGCTTTTGAGGCTGTAAAAGAAGCTGTAAACTGCGAAAATTTAAACCTTACGGGTCTGCATTGCCATATCGGTTCGCAGATTTTCGATATCGCTCCCTTTGAGGAGGCTGCAAGGGTTATGCTTGAATTTATTGCCAAAATTAAAAATGAACTCGGCTATGAAATCAAGGGACTTAATCTCGGCGGCGGTTTCGGTATAAAATATCTCAATTCAGATGACCCTCAGCCATTTGAAACTTATATGGAGAGAGTTTCAAAGGTTGTCAATGAAGAATGTGAGAAATTAAATATTTCCCGTCCATTTATTTACATTGAACCCGGTCGTTCAATTGCCGCTCCTGCGGGAATTACGCTTTATACTGTCGGTGCAAGAAAAGAAATTCCGAATATCAGGACTTATATTTCCGTTGACGGCGGTATGGCTGACAGCCCAAGATACATTTTATATAAATCTCAGTATGAGGCAATTGTCGCAAACAAGGCAAATCAGAAACGCACGGAAAAAGTTACTATTGCAGGCAAATGCTGCGAAAGCGGTGACTTAATCGGTGAGAATATGCCCCTTCAACACGCTGAATCAGGCGATATAATCGCTGTATGCGCTACGGGTGCTTATAATTACTCGATGTCAAGCAATTATAACAGACTGCAAAAACCTGCTGTCGTTTTCGTAAATAACGGTGAATCAAGACTAGCTGTTAAACGTGAATCTCTTGACGATATTATCAGAAATGATATTTAATGAAAAATTTTAAGGACTTTTTTAGGGCTTTCCTGTTAATTTTATGGTTTCTCTGGCAGACAGTTTTCAAGTATGTTGTTATTATCCTGATTTTCTGGATAGTTTCCTTTGCGGCAGGATTTTTTACCGGGAATATGAAAATTACAGAAATCGCCTGCTGTCTCATAGGGCTTGTCATTAGCCTGATACTGATAATACCTTGCTTCGGACGGCTTGTGTCAGATGTTTTTATAATCATAAAAGGCTTTAAATATGTCGGTGTCTGTAACGGTATGGCAAGACCATACAGACATTCAGGCTGTCTTTCGGTCACATGGACTGATAATAATAATCATGAGCATACGCACACTTTTAAGGCGACAGATAACAAAAATAAATATCCGCATGATGTGAATGTTTATTCTTATGAAAATATAATGAATCTTACTAATCTCGGCTGGCGGACTGTCGTTAAAGATGTATGTTATGTGCTTTTGTTTATGCCGTTTTTTGTTATTACTGTTTTTATGAATTTTTTTGTGATTCAGGATATTATAAAAAACGGTTTTGTATGAATTTTTAATCTCTCTGTTCAGACAGGGAGATTTTTTGTTTTGCTATACTAACAAATACTTTGTTTAAATCTTGACAAAGTAAGCAAAATGTTGTAAAATTAAAGTATCTAAATTGAAAGGAATGATTTCAATGGGTTTAACTCTTACTGAAAAAATCTTAAAGGCTCACCTCGTTGACGGTGAGTATGTAAAGGGTCAGGAAATCGGTATCAGAATCGACCAGACTCTCACTCAGGACGCTACGGGTACTATGGCTTATCTCGAATTTGAGGCTATGGGTGTCCCCAGAGTAAAGACAGAAAGAAGTGTAGCTTACATTGACCATAACACACTTCAAAGCGGTTTTGAAAATGCCGATGACCACCGCTTTATCGGAAGTGTTGCAAAAAAACACGGCATTTATTTCTCCCGTCCCGGCAACGGTATCTGTCATCAGGTTCACCTTGAAAGATTCGGTATCCCCGGAAAAACTCTCATCGGCTCGGACAGCCATACTCCCACAGGTGGCGGTATCGGTATGATTGCCATTGGTGCAGGCGGTCTTGATGTTGCTGTTGCTATGGGCGGCGGTGCTTATTATATAACCTGTCCCAAAGTTGTTAAAGTTAATCTTACAGGAAAATTAAGTCCGTGGGTTTCCGCAAAAGATGTTATTCTCGAAGTATTAAAGAGAATGTCCGTAAAAGGCGGTGTCGGAAAAGTTATTGAATATGTGGGCGAAGGTGTTAAAACCCTTTCCGTTCCCGAAAGAGCCACAATTACCAATATGGGTGCGGAACTCGGTGCAACTACTTCTATTTTCCCGTCAGATGAAATCACAAAGCAGTTCCTTAAAGCTCAGAAGCGTGAGGAAGTTTGGCAGGAACTTTCAGCAGATGATGACGCTGTTTATGATGAAGAATTGAATATAAATCTCAGCGAACTCGTTCCGCTTGCGGCTTGTCCTCATTCTCCCGACAATGTTAAGAGTGTTGAGGAAATCGGAAAGCTTAAAATTGACCAGGTATGTATCGGTTCATGTACAAACTCCTCTCTCCTTGATATGCTCAAAGTTGCACATATTTTAAAGGGAAAGACTGTTCACCCCGATGTTTCGCTTGCTATCGCTCCCGGTTCAAAGCAGGTTCTCAATATGATGGCTCAGAATGGTGCATTGTCAATTCTCATTGATGCAGGTGCAAGAATACTCGAAAGTGCCTGCGGTCCTTGTATCGGTATGGGTCAGTCACCCAATTCAAAGGGTATTTCTCTCCGTACTTTCAACAGAAACTTTGAGGGACGTTCGGGAACAAAGGACGGACAGATTTATCTTGTATCTCCCGAAATGGCTGCTGTTTCCGCTATCAACGGATATCTCACAGACCCCAGAGAACTCGGTGAAATGCCTGAATTTAAACTCCCCGAAGAATTTACAATCAATGACAATATGGTTGTACCTCCCGCACCCGTTGAGGATATGGACAAGGTTGAAATTCTCAGAGGACCGAATATCAAGCCCTATCCCGAAACTTCTCCTCTCCTTGAAACTATTGACGCTCCCGTATCTCTCAAAGTAGGCGACAATATCACTACCGACCACATCATGCCCGCAGGTGCAAAGATTCTTCCACTCCGTTCAAATATTCCGAAAATCTCACAGTTCTGCTTTGCAGTATGCGATGAGAGTTTCCCGAAAAGAGCAGAAAGACTCGGCAAGAGCATTATTGTCGGCGGTTCAAACTACGGTCAGGGTTCGTCAAGAGAACACGCTGCACTCGCTCCGCTTTATCTCGGTGTAAAGGCTGTGCTTGTTAAATCTTTTGCAAGAATACACCGTGCAAACCTTATAAACGCAGGTATTCTTCCCCTTACTTTCGTTAATGAGGCTGATTATGACAAGATTGACGAGGGAGATATTCTCCTCCTCTCAAACGTGAGAAAAGCTGTTGAAAACGGCGAAACACAGCTCACTGTAATTGATAAGACAAACGGTACGGAAATCCCTGTTCTCTGCGAACTTTCGGGACGTACCAAGGATATTATGCTCGCAGGCGGTCTGCTTGACTTCACAAGAGAAAGCATGAAATAAAATTATTAACACGGAGGCAGTAATGGAAAATAATTTAAAAGGTTCTTTTAACATACTTCTTTTTCTGTTACTGCTGATGTTCTTCTTCTGGGGAATTAATGCATATAAGCACTATAAAAACGGCTGGACAAAATTTCAGAAAACTGTGGATATAACGGGCGGAATTTTTATTGCGGTTCTTTTTCTCGCAGTATTTATACCTTTATTTAAATAAAATGAATTATATTAAAATCAAACTCGAAAATGATAAGATATTCAAAAACGGGAACTTTCCCGAAATGAAATCTTATGTTTACACTGACTTTAAGAAAATTAATCGGACAGGTAGAAATTTTTCCGTAAAAGATAATATTATTAAACAGACTACCGTTGAATGTATTTTGTCATATGCGGAAAATTACAACGTTCTCGCCCTTAATTTCGCAAATGCCATGTATGCGGGCGGAGGTTATGTTCTCGGCGGAAATGCTCAGGAAGAAAGCCTTTGCAGAAGTTCTCTCCTGTATTATACAATAAAAACTCAGAAAGAATATTACAGGCGCAACAGACTGCATATTCTTCCCGATTATACCGACACTCTCATATATTCTGAAAATGTCCCGCTTATCAGAGATGATAAGGGCGAACTCCTTGAAAAGCCTCTTTCATGCGGATTTCTTACAATTCCCGCTGTCAACAGAACCTTTGCAAAGTTTATGTTTTCGGACAGGAAAATAAATCAAAAAATGCAGAGAAGAATTGATATGATACTGAACATATCCGCCGAAAAAAATCCCGATGTTCTTGTATTGGGGGCTTTCGGGTGCGGTATGTTCGGAAATAAGCGTGAAATTGTCCTTGATATGTTTGAAAAATCAATAAATGCAGGATTCCCCGAAAATATTAAAATAATTTTTGCGATTCCCGATTAATAAATTTACGGAGGTAATTACCAATGGCTAAGATAATTATGAAAACTCCCCTCGTTGAAATGGACGGGGACGAAATGACAAGAATCCTCTGGCAGTGGATTAAGGAAATTCTTCTTGAACCATATGTGGAGCTTAATACAGAATATTATGACCTCGGACTCAAAAAGCGTGAGGAAACAAAAGACCAGATTACTCTTGATTCCGCTGAGGCTACCAAAAAATACGGCGTTGCTGTAAAGTGTGCAACTATTACTCCCAATGCCGCAAGAAAGCCCGAATATAATCTCTCTCAGATGTGGAAATCTCCCAACGGCACTATAAGAGCTGCGCTTGACGGTACTGTTTTCAGAACTCCTATCATTGTAAAGGGTATTGAACCCTATATCCCCACATGGACAAAGCCCATTACTATTGCCCGTCATGCTTACGGTGATGTTTACAAAAATACCGAAATGCGTGTAAATCAGGGTTGTAAGGCTGAACTTGTCGTTACCGATGAAAACGGCAACGAAACAAGAGAACTCATTCACGATTTCAAAAATTCGGACGGTATAATTCAGGGTCTCCATAACCTTGACAACAGCATTGCAGGCTTTGCAAGGGCTTGTCTCAACTATGGTCTTGACCTTAAACAAGACGTTTGGTTCGCAACAAAAGACACTATCTCCAAAAAATATGACCACCGTTTCAAGGATATTTTCGCTGAGATTTATGAGAATGAATACAAGGAAAAATATGAAGCCGCAGGAATTGAATATTTCTACACTCTCATAGATGATGCCGTTGCAAGAGTTATTCGTTCAAACGGCGGATATATCTGGGCTTGCAAAAACTATGACGGTGATGTTATGTCCGATATGGTTTCCACTGCTTACGGCAGTCTTGCCATGATGACTTCCGTTCTCGTTTCTCCCGATGGAATCTATGAATATGAAGCTGCTCACGGCACTGTACAGCGTCACTATTATAAGTATCTCAAAGGTGAGGAGACTTCCACAAACTCAGTTGCCACTATTTTCGCATGGTCAGGCGCACTCCGCAAGAGAGGCGAACTTGATTCAACTCCCGAACTTTGCGATTTTGCCGACAAGCTTGAAAAGGCTACTATTCAGACGATTGAAGAAGGCGTTATGACGGGCGACCTCTATCTTATCTCAAAGCTCGAAAACAAGAGAAAAGTTGATTCAAAGACTTTCCTTGACGAAATCAAAAACAGACTCGATAAACTTATGTAATATATTTAATCCGTATATGTGTATTTTTATACGCATATACGGTGATATTATGCGGTTTTCCGCAAAGACTGAGAGGCATGGAATATGTCAAAAGATATAATTTCAAAATCCGTCATAAAGCGTCTGCCGAGATATTACAGATTCCTCGGTGAGCTTGAAGAAGGCGGATATGTCCGTATCTCGTCAAGAGAGCTTGCCGAAAAAATGGGGCTTACCGCTTCGCAGATAAGACAGGATTTTAACTGTTTCGGTGAGTTCGGTCAGCAGGGGTACGGGTATAATGTGAAGGAACTTCGCATACAAATCGGAAATATTCTCGGCATTGAAAATAAAAATCCCATGATTCTTGTGGGAACAGGAAATCTCGGCATGGCTATCGCCTCACATCTCGATTTTACAAACAGGGGCTTTGAACTTGTCGGTATTTTTGATTCAAACAGTGAGGTCATAGGCAAAAGCGCAGGCGAACTCATTGTGCGTGATGTTGCCGAAATAGACAAGTTCTGCATTGAGAAAAAACCTGTTGCGGCTATACTCTGCATACCGAAAAATGCCGCCGAAAAAATTTCCGACAAGCTTATAAGTCATGGTGTAAAGGCTTTCTGGAATTTTACACATTATGATATAAGACTGAATCACCCTGATGTTATTGTTGAAAATGTTCATCTTGGGGACAGTCTGACAGTGCTTTCTTATTGTCTCAATTGTGATGATAAAAATGAAGACTGCATTATCTGATGTTTTGTAATTTTCAGAAAAATGTGATTTTTTTGTCAAAGTTTTCAATCTGATATATTTATTAAGATATAATCGTATTCTTTACCCGTATTGCGTTGTGCCTGATTATTTTAAGGTCTGTTTTGGTATATTTTGGTGAATCAGAGAGGCATTTTGCTTTTATTACCGCCGTTTCGTGTGATTTTATCCCGAAAACGGCATATATGCATATTTGTTTTAAAGCATTTGAATATAAAAATAAATATGTCAGAAAAATTTCAAAAGTTCAGCGGCTTTTTAGAGCAAACATTGTTAATTATATATCAATATCAGAATAGCATTATTCTTAATCAGCATTTGAAATTACTTCGGAATACTGGTATACTTATTATGACAGGCTGAGATGAACCTGCTGTCATAAAATATTATTTGGGAGTGGATAAAATGGATTATCGTATTGAACATGATTCTATGGGCGAGGTGAAAGTCCCTGCCGACAAATACTGGGCTGCACAGACTGAAAGAAGCCACGAAAATTTCCTCATAGGTGTCGGCATCGAAACTATGCCGAGAGAAATTACCCACGCTTTCGGTATCCTCAAAAAAGCCGCAGCTCTTGCAAATCATGAACTTAAACCCGAAAAAATGACCGATGAAAAACTTTCCGCAATTTCTCAGGCTTGCGATGAAGTAATAAGCGGAAGCCTCAATGAACATTTCCCTCTCGTTGTCTGGCAGACAGGAAGCGGTACTCAGTCAAATATGAACGCAAATGAAGTTATTGCCAACAGAGGCAACGAAATAGCAGGCAAAAAAATTCTTCACCCGAATGACGATATTAATATGAGCCAGTCATCAAATGACACTTTCCCGACTGCCATGCATATCGCCGCTGTTTTAGCACTTGAAGACAAGGTTATCCCCGCAATTGATACTCTTGTAAGCACTTTTAAAAGGCTCGAAGAAGAAAACAATGATATCGTAAAAAGCGGACGCACTCACTTGCAGGACGCTACCCCGATTAAATTTTCTCAGGAAATAAGCGGTTGGAGAGCCTCACTCGAAAAGGATAAGAAAATGATAATTTCGTCATGTGAGGAATTGAAGGAACTCGCCCTCGGCGGTACTGCTGTCGGAACAGGTCTTAACGCTCCCGCTGGTTTTGCAGAAAAATCCGCAGAGGCTATAAGCAGTCTCACAGGCAAAAACTTTGTGACAGCTCCGAATAAATTCCATTCGCTCACATCTAAGGACGAAATAGTTTTTGCTCACGGTGCTTTAAAGGCTCTTGCTGCCGATATGATGAAGATTGCAAATGATGTCCGCTGGCTTGCATCTGGTCCTCGTGACGGTCTGGGAGAAATATTCATTCCCGAAAATGAACCCGGTTCATCTATCATGCCCGGAAAAGTAAATCCTACTCAGTGCGAACAGGTTACAATGGTTGCCGTTCAGGTTATGGGAAATGATGTTGCTGTCGGAATGGCTGCATCTCAGGGCAATTTTGAACTCAATGTGTTTATGCCCGTTTGTGCTTATAATTTCTTGCAGTCAGCAAGACTTTTGGCTGAATCCATAATATCTTTCAACAAAAACTGCGCTGTCGGCATAAAGGCAAACAGGGAAAAAATGCACCACAATTTACATAATTCCCTTATGCTTGTTACCGCTCTCAATCCCTATATCGGATATGAAAATGCCGCAAAGACAGCCAAAAAAGCCTATAAGGACAATATCTCCCTTAAACAGGCTTGCGTTGAACTCGGTTTCCTTACCGAAGAAAAATTTGATGAGGTATTCCACCCCGAACAAATGGTCTGATTTGTATATCCATACGAAAGGAAGCGTACAATGGAAACTTTTACATATTATCCCGGCTGTACGCTGAGAACCAAAGCCAAAGACCTTGACACTTATGCAAGGTCTTGTGCCGAGGCTCTCGGTATAGCTTTTGAAGAACCGTCCGACTGGCAGTGCTGCGGCGGTGCTTACACTACCGCAAAAGACGAAATCGCTACCAAACTCTCCGCCGTGAGAGTCCTCAACTCCGCAAAACAGGCAGGAAATGACCTCGTTACAGTCTGTTCCGCCTGCCATAATGTCATAAAGCAGACAAATTATGATATTTCCCGTGATGAGGATATGGCGAATAAGGTAAATAATTATCTTAAACTTGATGAGGCTTACACAGGTGAAACAACCGTTTATCACTATCTTGAACTTCTCCGTGATGTTGTCGGCTTTGATAACCTTAAAGCAAAAGTTGTAAATCCTTTTAACGGCAAGAAAATCGCCGCTTATTACGGCTGTCTGCTTCTGCGTCCCGCAAAGGCTCTTGCTATGGACAACCTCGAAAATCCTACTATAATGGAGGACTTTATAAAAGCCATAGGCGGTACTCCCGTAATCTATGCCCAGAGAAACGAATGCTGCGGCGGTTATATCACTATGGAGGACAAGGCTCAGGCTGTCAAGAGAAGCAGTGCCGTTATGAACTCTGCTGCCGATATGGGTGCGGATATGATTATAACTGCCTGTCCGCTCTGCCTTTATAACCTGAAAAAAAATTC
>JAFYFU010000021.1 GCA_017543595.1 Ruminococcus sp.
AAATTATCTTTTCTAAAAATGAAAATAAACTTGAACAATGGATGCAGCAGGCATCTGAGATAAAAACAATTCCAGAATTAGAATCATATATAGAAGGATTAAAGCAAGACATTTCTGCAGTGAAAAATGCAATTTTATACGACCATAATAATGGGCTTGCTGAGGCAGTGTTACAAAAATAAAATTGATAAAACGTATCATGTACGGCAGAAACAGCTTTAGTTTATTAAAAGCTAAAGTATTGCTGCATGAGTTTCTGTACACTAATGTCAACTAACTTTGGAAAGAGCCGGACGGAGAACTTGCCGAAACTGTAATTTTAAGTGAGGAAAATAACTGGGGATACAGGTGGGTTTCACATGACCCTTTTGCAACATGGACAGCCGTTGAAAGAAAAATTCCGAGGAAATATGTTGTCAGCGTTGAATTTAATTCAAAGCAGTACCTTATAAAAAATTCATATAAGCCTGACATAGCCATTGACTGGGACGAGGACTTTGATATAATTTCAACGGAAACAACATCTACAACCTCAGAAATAAAAACCACTACCACAACGACAGTTTCAGATGTCGGAATTGATACAGATGATGTGTCGAGAACTTCTTCTACATCGACAGATGATGTCAATAATTCTTCCGATACAAAAACAACTGCAAACACGGACAGCTTGGTTACAGTAACAAATACAACTGTAAATACAGATGTGACAACCGCCACAAATACCGATATAAATACCAATACAGGCACGGACACGAACACAAACACAAATACGGATACCGATACGGATTCAGGTACAAATACAACCGTTTCCACAACTGCTACAACCGTAAACGGCGGAGGAAGTTCAGGCGGTTCAGGCGGATGACTTCCCCAGACAGGTCAGCTATGGTTGCCCGTAATACTTCTTTCACTGAGCGGTGTGATGTTCGTATTCATAGGAATAAAAATAAAACCAAAGAAAGAAAATCATGCGTAATCTATATAAAATATTTATAACAATCGGGACAATGCTGATACTTTCGGCATTGTTCCTTTGTATTTATAATATCAGGGAAAGCCGAAAAGCCTATGAAATATCACAGGAAAATTTGTCGGAGTTAAAAAAATTAATCCCTGAATCTCCAAAAGAAAATACAGATATTTTTGAATATGAAATTCCCGAAGATGATTTATTCGCCCCTTATGAGGAAAAAGAAACAGAACTGTATCAGGAAAAAATATATGAAGATGTTCCCCGTGACGATGATGAAGAATCCGAAATGACATATATAATTGTAAATGAATATTACTACTGCGGTTATATATCTTTACCTTTTCTTGGAATTGAACTCCCCGTCCTTGACGGCTGGAATTATCCTAATCTGCAAATATCGCCCTGTCTTTACAGCGGAAATCCGCAAAACAACAATATGATAATTGCGGCGCATAATTACAGCAATCATTTCGGACAGATAGAAAATTTAAATTCAGATGACGAAATTTATTTCACGGATTGTGAGGGAAAAACTTACGGTTACACTGTTGTGAACACTGAATATATCGGCGGTTATGATATTGAGAGTATGTTCAGAGGGAGCGAAAATGACTGGGATTTGACACTTTTCACCTGTACTTTTGACGGCAGAACAAGAGTTACTGTCAGGGCGCAGAGGATTGATTAGGAGGGAAAATGAAAAAATTAGTATTTTTAATAATTGGTACGGTTTTACTGTCGGGCTGTTCAAAAAATACAGAGATAAATCTTTCTCCGCTTATGGGGCTTGAATGGTTCAGCGGTTATGATTATATAAAAAATGAATTATCTAATTTAAAGCTTATTGAAGAACGTGAAAAAACCGACAGCAATATAAAACAGAAAATGCAGGATTATGAAAATTTGTCGCTTTTTGATGTGAAATGCGATTTGACCTTATGTTTTACGGACAGCGGTCTTATTGGATTCAATTACCATGATATTTATAAAAATAAAAATTATAACGAATGGTTTTCGGAAATTGAAAAAGAATACGGCTATCCGACTGAGGAAAGCAGCGGAATGGCTTCATGGTATGAAAATCCATTGGGTAAAAATACAGCGATTTATCTTTTTAACCTTGAAGAAGGCGTGCAGATATCTTTTTATGCGACCGCCGATTCTCCCGACAAGTCTTACAGCGGAAATATATCTGTTCCCGCACCCGAAATAAGAACGCCCATTATCCCCGCAAATAGTGAAGATATCTCCGTAACTGCCACAAATTCCGAAACTATAAGCGAAACAGCCACAACTGTTTCACATTCGGATTCAGTAGAGAAACTTACAGGTGTATACCGTGCGGAAAACGAACTGAACACGGAAGTAACAGAAAATAACGAAATTCCCGATGAAAATATCATATCTGAAAATACAGTTTTAACATCTGCCATAAGCACATCTTTAACAAGCATAAGTACGACAGTCAAAACAACTACGACAACCACAACAAGCACAGCCGTTCCACAGGTGATAACCGAAACTGTAACAGAAAGCATTACAGAACGGGATAAAAGTAATGATTATTCGCTTGAATCGCTTGAATTTTACGGCAGTCCCGATTCGGAAAGACAAAAAATGTCAAGATATTCTCTGCTTTATGAATACCATACAGAGGAAAAAGGTCAGCCGTGGGAATTGATAATGGAGTATGAAAATGTTCCCTATATGAATAAAAACTGCGATACTGTATTATGTTTTACAAGTCTTGGACTTGTCGGAATAAATTATTTTGATTCAGACACAGGCAATTATAATTACTGGCAAAACACAATGTCGGATTTATATGGCGAACCTGATGATGTTCAGTATGATTACTGCACATGGAATAACGTTCTTGGCGATAACACAATGGTTTGTATTTTTGCTTTGGAGGACGGTGTGCAGATTTCATTTTTTGCAGATGATACGGGTTCGGAACTTGTCTGACAACTAGAAAATATAAAACACTGCCCCGAAAGGCAGTTTTTTGTATTATGAACCTGTACCGCTGTATTTCATTGCGCCGTACATCCAGAACTTATAGCTTAAAAAGAAAAACAAACAGCCCACCAGCGGAGAAATCCATGAAAGTATAGGAATTTCATCGGGGCGGAGTATTACAAGGCTCGGATAATAGGCTATAAATGCAATAGGCATTACAAAAGTGAAAACAAAACGGAACAAGCGGTTGAAAATTGTAATCGGATATTTTGCATAGTCTTTGAATCTGAATACCAAATCCAGCACATAAAAAGAATTTTGAATCCAGAAACAAGTTGCCGCAGCCGCATTCTGCATAGAAATCATGATGAGAGATGCTGTAAGCAGAAACACAATCATTTTAAGAATCATCAAGGGCGTGAACGCAAGTCCGATTTTTACCCATGCATAAATCAGTGTGCCGATTCCGAAAGCAAGCTGACCAAGCCCCTTGATATCAAATACTTCCGACTGATAATAGAAAAATAAATTTATCGGACGAAAGCAGTATTTGATGAAATCACCCGAATATACATATATTCGCAGACTCCAATTATTATCAAAGAAACACTGTACAGGTGTAAGCGATATCAGCGAAAATCCGTATAAAAACAGCATTTCGTAATAAGTCCAGCCGTTTATTGACGGGAAATTCCTGAAAAGAATCCAGAAACTTACAAAGCCTGCAATATTCGTGAAAATCATTCCTATTGTTGAAATAATAAAATCCGCACGGTAACTCATTTTACTTTTCAAGTCCTGTGCCAAAATTTTACAATAAATACGAAAATAAAACCTGAATCCTTTTGATTTCATAACTCAGCCCCCGTTCACTGTAATCTGCCTGAGTGAAGCTTTCCAGAACAGCTTGCTTAATACTGTCATTACAACGCACCATATAAGCTGAGTGCCGAGTATTGTCAGAACGTCCTGCATTTCGGGATTACCGTTCAGGAGAATTGTCAGCGGTGCATTGTAGATTGACTGAAACGGCAGATAATTTACGATTGTTTTGAAAGGTTCGGGGAAAAATGCAATCGGAACAGTTGCACCCGACAAAAGCAGTACAATTACCTGTTTCATTATGTTTATTCCCCAGATGGATTCCGTATAAAGAC
This sequence comes from Ruminococcus sp., assembly GCA_017543595.1. Taxonomy (GTDB): domain Bacteria; phylum Bacillota; class Clostridia; order Oscillospirales; family Ruminococcaceae; genus Ruminococcus. The sequence goes on from JAFYFU010000021.1 coordinate 4,096, forward strand.
AAATCGTTCCGACAAGAAAATCAATGCTGTAATTTATAATAATCGCCATTATCACGGAAATTACAAAGAACAGGAGATTAATTCCCATGGGAATTGCCCCGTGTGTTACAAGTCCGACTATTATGAATGTCGGCAGAAATGTAAAAAAGAACTGCGTGACAAAACTTCCCGAATACGACCAGAATAAATAACTCCTGTATTCCATAGGTTTCAGGAGGTCAAGAACTATTTTTCCTGACTGGATATTTCGTCCGATTTCCCATACCGTGTACATCTCCATGAAATTAAACAAGGCTGTTGCAAGCACAAGATAAATCAGTGTATCGGTAAATGTCATTCCGTTGACTATATCTGTCCCAGATGATTTGTAAATTGAATCCCAAAGGAAATAAATTACCGTAAGATACAGAACATTTCCGATAATCATGACAAGCGTGCCAAGCCGAAATTGCAGGGATTCAATAATTCCCGCCCTTGTGAGTGTGAGATATTTTTTCAGATTCATGATACACCCTCCTCATAGATTTTCTTTACAACGTCCTCCGTGGAAATTTCTTCAAGCTGCATATCACGGATTTTGTGTGTTTTTTGGAGAGTGCTGAGTACATCAATGACTTTTTCTTTTTCCTCATCAACAAGAACGGAAATCCATTCCTCATCGGCGGAAACTTTAAATTCGGGGAATTTTTTCCGTATCTGTTCGGAATGTTCCGAAATATCACCGTCAGTGCGGATTTTAAGTGTACGGTAAGAACCGAAAAATCCCTTTAAATGTGCAATATCATTGTCATAGAGCATTTTTCCCTTGTCAATGATGACAATTCGCCTGCACAGTGCATCTACATCGCCCATATCGTGGGTTGTCAGAATAACAGTTGTATTTTTTTCCTTATTCAGAGCGTGAATCAGTGTGCGGATTTTGCTTTTCATGGAAACGTCAAGACCTATTGTCGGTTCGTCAAGAAAGACAATTTTTGGATTGTGCAGAAATGCCGCAAGGATATCGCTGAGTGTGCGCTGTCCGAGTGACATCTGACGGACAGGTTTGTGAAGCAGAGGTTCAATATCAACAAGCGACTGATATAAACTCATTATGCTGTCATAGTCGGAATCGCTGATTTGGTAGATATCTTTCAGGATTTTGAAAGATTCTATCAGGGGCAACGCCCACCACAGTTGTGAACGCTGTCCGAAAACAACGCCTATTTCCTGAGCATTTTTCGCCCTGTTTTTATAGGGAATATTTCCGTCTATGAGAATTTCTCCCGAAGTCGGTTCAAGAACACCCGTCATCATTTTTATAGTAGTTGATTTTCCTGCGCCGTTAGAACCGAGATATCCCACAATTTCGCCCTGTTCAACATTCATGGAAATATTGTCAACTGCACGGACGATTTTATAATCCCTTGAAAAAAGGTCTTTCAGACTTCCTTTCAGACCCTCACGGCGGTTAAGCACTTTAAATTCTTTTGTAATATTTTTTATTTGAATAATTTGTGACATATTTTACCTCATTCTTTATATATTTTCGGGCAGTTTTAATGTTTATCGTTTTCGCATATAATATATTATAGCACCTTTTTTTGATTTGTCAAGTAAATCGTTTAACCGTATATTAAAAAAGATATTCTTTTTGTATAACTTACGGCATAAAAAACAGGTACAGCACAAATATGCGCTGTACCCGCTGATATAAAATTATACATAGTTAAAAGTTACGGGGCGTTTAAATTCCGTGCCGTTCAGCATGAAAATCTGTCTGCCGTTGATTATGCTGAACTTTTCGGGAGGGGCAAAAGTATCTTTTCCTATTGAACAGCTAAGTTTTACATGAGTATCCGAATTGGCAATATAAACGGAAGTATCCTCACTGTATCCGCCGAATATGAGAGCCTCCGTTCCCGAATTTGCGAGTTTTAACGTGATGTAATTTATATTTATATCGGAAGTGCCGTATAACGCTCCGAGACAGGTTGCATTATCTGCACGGACATTGAAATCAACTCCCGAATCTGAAATCTTTACAGAGGCTTTACTTCCGTGAAGCGTTCCAAGCCCTGAAATATATTTTCCCGAAATATAGCAGTTGACGGCACTGCTTTTTATTGAAATTTCCGCATTGTTGCTGAGAGAACCTATAAGCAGTCCCGATGTTGCGGTTAAATCAGCCTCAATATGACAGCAGGTGAGCGAGAGGGAAACTTCTCCGTCAAGTGCGCCTATGCCTACGCAAGTTTCGTTATTTGTTTTAAGGTTATATTCTCCACGGTTTATATGAATGATACCGCCAAGCCCCGAACCTATACAGATACAGTTTTTGCCACGGCTGTTTATATTTAAAGGTCCGTCCTGTTCAAATACAAGTTCTCCGTGTCTTGAATGGTGATTGTTGCCGATACCGTAGGATTCCGTTGCATTTAAATTAATATTGAGTTCGCCGACACCCTCGACAACAAGACGGGAAGTTTCAGGTACTTGAATACCTGCGTCATAGAGATTATTTATTCCTGATATGACAAGGGTCACATCTGTATTTTCGCCGAGTTCAATGCACGGGCGATTTTTTATATTTGAAAAGCATACATCTTCAAGGGTTATGCGTCCGCTGTAATCCGCCTCAATGCGGAGGTGTATATCTGTTTTCATCTGCGGAGTGCCGATAATTGAAACATTTTTGTAGACCATTTCGTTTTTGCCGACAACTATATCCGTACAGCCGTCCTTTACGAGTTTTGTAAGTGATATACGGCTTGTTTTTCCTGCTATATAGAGTTTTTTGGTATTTCCGTCAATGCGTTCCTGATAATACTGACGGATTTCGTTTCTTATATGTTCCTTAATCTGTCCGACTATTACTGCGGAGGGGCGTGCGGTATAGAAACCCTGAATCAAATCTGCACCAAGATGTATAACCGTCTGCAATTCTTCGGTAGTTTCAATTCCTTCTGCGAGAGCCATAATGCCGTTGTCGTGGCAGAAATCAATAATTTCACGCACAAAATGCTGTTTCTGCATCTGATTCTGTATATTGCTGAGGAGAGAACGGTCAATTTTTACATAATTCGGCATATAGCGCAGTAAATTGCTTACATTTGAATAGCCTGTGCCGTAGTCGTCAATTGCAATATCAATATTCATTCTGCCGAAATATTCTTTCAGACGTTTCAAATCAGCATCTTTAAGTTCGGCTTCTTCGGTGAGTTCGACAACAACCGTTCCCGAATGAACTTTCAGATATTCATTAAGTACGGAGGAATCCTCATCGCTTATGCTTACTCCCGGAATACTGTTTATAAATACTCTTGCATTTCCGAAAATTTCTTTTTGTTCGTCAACAATCCGCAGAACATTGAGAAAAGTTGCACGTTCAACATCGGAAAGCCTTTCCTGCATAGCGGCATATCTTATAATTGAAAGCGGTGAAACCCTTGTCTGGGTTTTTGAACGCATAAGGGCTTCATAAGCATATATTTCGCCGTCTGTGGCACTTACTATCGGCTGGAAATGATAATCAAGGAGATTTTCGTTTAAAATCTTTACAACAAGCTGATATTCGGATTTTTCCTCGGCATTGAGATTTTCAAATGCATGATTTGAAATGGCAAATTTATTGTTGCGGAAACGTTCAACCTGTTCCTGCATTTGTTTAAGGAGAAGTGTACGCCTTAAAACTTCAAAGCCCCTGCTGACGGAACTTATCCATTTTCTGTAAACTTCGTCATAACTGCGTGGGGTATCTCCGTAGCTTATTGCAGAATATCCGAAACATTCATTTTCAAAAAATACGGGTGTGAAAAAATAAGCTGTCGGTTTTTCCCTTATTTCATTTAATTCGGGGAGCATATCCGCAGAACTGAAAATAAGTTCGGGAGTTGCGGCATTGTCCTTGTGATTTTTGGAATATTTCACGGCATGGAGCATTTGTTCGGGGTATCCGTCATTCGGCATATGTATATTCTGACCTATATATCTCCAATCGCTTGCTATGCAGAGATGAAATTCTTTTGCATCATGCAGTTGATAAACATAAGAATAAACCGTACTCAGAAAATCTTTTAATGAAGTCTGTGCGGTGAGGTTTTCGTCCATCATGTTAAATACAGAACTGTAACTTTCTTCCGAAATATCCGTACCCCATGAATCACGTTTTATGCGGTAATCAGGCATATTATGCTCTTTGCAGCCGCAGCTCTCCCCATAGATTAGAAAAGGCTTTATCTTAAAGGAATCGGGGATTTTTCCCTCCATTTCAGCTATAAGGAAACGAAAGGCGTATTCTCCAAATTCTTCTGCGGGGATAAGTGCAGATGTCATTGAACGGGGGGAAGTCTGTCCCTCAAATGTTGAATCATAGCCAACTACTGCAATATCTTCGGGGACACGGATTCCGTTTGCGGTAAATGTCTTGCAGACACCTATTGCCATCTGGTCATTGGCGCAGGCAACTGCATCTGGGAGTTTTTTCTTTCTGGAAAGTATCTGTTCCGCACAGAGTTCACCGCTCTGATACCAGAAATCTCCGTACAGGATATTTTCATCTGAAACAGAAAGACCGTGGTCCTGCATTGCATCACGGTAAGCCTGTAAGCGTTCCTTTGAATGTTTATGCCATTTTTTTCCCGAAACAAACATGATATCCTTGCAGTCATGCACTTCTATAAGGTGGGAAACAAGCTGATATTCCGCAAGATAGCAGTCTGTACAGATACTCGGAAAGAGTTCGCTTTCTTTTTCTATGACTACAATAGGCTTTGTAAAAACTTTTTTTAAATGCAATTCAAGTTTTTCTGCGGCTTTTTCCGTCTGTATGCTGTCTTTCAGAATAATAACGCCGTCAAATTCAGACGGGTTCATGAGATAAAATATATTGGATTCGCCGAGTTCACGTTCTGCGGTATCCTGATATTTCCTGTACATTGAAAAAATGCAGACATCAAAATCAGCGGCAAAACTTTCTTTCAGAAAACCGCTTATGAAACGGTTCTGATAGGATTCGTCCGCCTGTCCTGCAAACAGTGCGAGTTTTTTTCTTGGTTTTACTGGTGTACTGATAAAAATCGCCTCCATAGGAATATTTGTTCAACATAACGTACCACTTTATATTATATCACAAATTATCCGCAGTTTCAAGTATAATATGTGAATTTTTCCGTAACAAATCAACAAAAAGGTGACGGATTAACCGTCACCTTAATTAAATCAAAAATCAACCAATTCAGAATCGGAAAAATTTTCTATCTGTCCGATTGCGTAACGGCTTATGAGAACAAGGTCATTAATGCCGTATTCTTCATCTCTGTCAACATCTGCGGCGGCAAGGTATTCGTCTGCAAGTTCTCCGACAACGCCCTGTCTTGCGAGAATCACATCAAATACGTCTATATTTCCGTCAGAATTTAAATCGCCGAAAGTCAGTTGTTTTCCGTTTGCGCCTTCTATTTTTGTACCTGAAACGGCAGCAACAAAATCGTCAACATAGAAATCCCTGTCGCTCTTTTCGGTTTCAACATAGATGTACATATTTTTTGCGTTTTCGGGAATTGTAAATTCCGTATTCGCAAGCTGAACCCATTCGCCCTTTGCGGGAACTGCCGAGGCTACTTTTTCGTAGTGAACGACATCATCTTCATCGTCATACTGGAATGTAAGATAGAATCTGTCCGCATATATTGACGAATCATACATTACATTTGTGCTGAAACTGTAAGTTTCGCCTGTTTTGAATCTGCTGTCAAGAGTATAAACAGCACCATGCCATGAAGCTGTTCTTCCCGAAACAAGCAGAGATTTATCGCCGTTATAAGCTGAATCGGAAGAAACAGAAACTTTTGCTCCTCCTCGACCCTGCCATTTTTCAACATTTTTCTCAAAGGTATTCTGCATAATATAGCCTTCGGGGAGAGGTACTGCGGTATTTCCCGAACCGTCAAATTTCCACCAGTCAACATTCAGGAGATAACCGCTGTCGCCTTTGAATACAAGATACAGGTCATGTTCACCGTCTGCGACAACATCGCAGGAAACTTCCTCCCAGTTCTGCCAGCCGCCCGTACCGCTGACATTACATAAGCCTATAAGCGGACCTTTGACGGAATCAATATGGAGTTCTATTTTTCCGCCGTCCGTATTTGATGCAACGCTTGCGGTGAATTTATCCGCACCGTCACCGAAATCAACGCCTTTTATTTTAACGTAGTCGTCATTTTCAATATTTGCGATATTCATACCGCCGTTACTGCAAGTTTCAGTTTTTATTCCGTCACTGAAACAGATAGTTTCAGCCTCAACTCTCTCAAAGGGGTTAAGCAGTTCCAACTGCTGAGGACCTTCCTTGGTGGGAGTAATAGTAGGTATAGAACCGTCAGGATTATAGGAAAATTCGTCTATGCAGACACTTCTGTCAAAAGCACCGCCGCCTTTGAGACTTGCGTCATGATAGAAAAGATAAGATTTGCCTTTGTAGTCGATAACTCCGGGGTGATTGGTAAAGCAGTTGTAAGTTGTCATAACCTGTCCGCCGTAAGTCCACGGACCTGTTGGAGTGGGGGCTGTCGAATAGCCGAGACTTTCACCGCCGTCACTTTTGTAAAATGCTGCATATACAAGATAATAAATATTATTTCTCT
>JAFYFU010000022.1 GCA_017543595.1 Ruminococcus sp.
ATATAACAAAAAATCCCTAAACTATTGCTTCGGGACTTAAACATACCGCAATTGTGCGATACTTTGGAGCGGATTACGAGGCTCGAACTCGCTACCTCCACCTTGGCAAGGTGGCGCTCTACCAGATGAGCTAAATCCGCAATATGGTGCTTCCGGTCGGAATCGAACCAACGACACGGGGATTTTCAGTCCCCTGCTCTACCGACTGAGCTACAGAAGCATTGAAAGTGGCGACCCGGATGAGGCTCGAACTCACGACCTCCGCCGTGACAGGGCGGCGCTCTAACCAACTGAGCTACCGGGCCAGTGGTGGGGACTACAGGGCTCGAACCTGTGACCCTCTGCTTGTAAGGCAGATGCTCTCCCAGCTGAGCTAAACCCCCACTGTTATTCACTTTCCAATCGTTTCAAGGACTTTGTTTTTACTGTCTGTCCCCTGACGACTTAATTATTATATCACATGATTTTCGATTTGTCAAGGGTTTTTTGAAAAAAATTTCAAAATTTTTTGAAAAAATTTTCAAACGGCGGTATATAGCCGAAAAACGGCACAAAAAATTTTTCTCCGCCATGAAAAACGGAGAAAAATCTGTAAAAAATCATAAAAAATCATAAAATCAGTCGGAAAAATCAATGCTGTCCTCTGCAAAGTGATTTTCTTTTTTGTCCTCAACCATGAACTGAATAGCCCTGTTGCAGCAGTCAATTTCATTGACAACATCATTTCCGCCAAATTCGCCGTCCCTTGTCCAAGATACGGGTTCATCTCCGAGAGAAATAAATTTTATTCTGCTTGTGCGGAAAAATTTTATATAGTTCTTGTTTATCTCCTCGTTTATATTGAGAAGTGAACGGATTATTTTCGGGAGCTGTACTATATTGGCAGGCTTTTCAATAAGTGTCACTTCAAAAACTCCGTCATCAAGGAGGAAATCGTCCATTGAAAGAAGTCCCGCAATTGATGAGGAATTTGTCACCATTCCGAAAATGAAATCCCCTTCTATTACGTTGCCGTCATATTCAACTCTCATTCTCTTTGAACGGACAGTTTTAAGCTGTGATATACCACTGAGAAGATAAGCTGTGTGTCCGAGTACGTTTTTTATTGTCTGCGGTGTCTGGTAAGTAACGTTTGTAAAAGCTCCGAACGCAACTATATAAGTAAAATACTGCCCGTTGAAAGAACCTATGTCACAGCCCATTTTCCGCCCGTTTATAACCGAATTGACCGCATCAACGGGATTTGAGGATATGCCGAGGCTTTTTGCGAAATCGTTTGTTGAGCCTGCGGGGATATAGCCTATGGGAACTCTGTCCTCAGATGACATTATACCCTGAATACACTGGCTGAGGGTTCCGTCACCGCCCGCACAGAGAAGCATATCATATCTGCCGTAAAGGTCTTTTGCAGACTCGAAAGCATCTTCACTGCTTTGTGTGGGGTGGACAGTCACCTCATAGCCTGCCTTTGTGAGATTGTTTATTATATCAGCGAGTTTTTCGCTTATCATAGCTTTTCCCGCACGAAGATTCAATATAAAATATACTTTTTTCATCAGACACCTCCGAATTTATATTATATATTATTATATAATATTTCTTTATTTTTTTCAAGATAAAAAAAGGCATATTTGACATATCGCACAAAAAATGTTTTTCTTTTTGGGCATTTTTGCCTTTGTTATGGGGATTTTTTTAATTTCAAAGCCAAGAATTAAGTTAAAACAAAAAAATATATATTTTCCTCTTGACATTTCGGAAAAACAGTGATATAATAATAAAGCTGAATCGAACAGCACTGATATTCTGGGGTGTCGCCAAGCGGTAAGGCAGCGGACTCTGACTCCGTTATTTCGAGGGTTCAAATCCTTCCACCCCAACCAAAAGCTTCTGCAATGCAGGAGCTTTTTTATTTTGTCCGAACTGAAAAATTTTCCCACACTTTGTTTTTTACTGTTGACAACATTTTATCTTTGTGATACAATCTTATTTGTACAGATTTCTGAAAGGGGAATAGAAATGGCAAAGAAAAAAAATCAAAAAAACAACCGTAAAAAACCAAACAAGCCTGAAACGGCTGAAACAAAAAACACCGGAATAAAACCCGATGCGGCGGAAAATACCGCCAAAAAAGAAACTCCTGTCACGGATTCCGAAAACAACAAGCACGAAACAGTTTCGGAAACTGAATCCGCTCAAACGCCCGAACAGGCGCAGGCAGTTTCGGAACAGACAACAACAGAACCTCCCCCGACAAAGAAAAAGAAAAAACGCTTTACTTTCAAAAATGAACTGCAAGCGATTCTTCTCAGCCTTGCAATAGGCTTTACCGTCTGCTTCTTCACACCGATGGATACTTTCCTCGGAAATCAGCGTGATGTCGGAGTTGCCGCAGGAAACATAATAAAACTTCTGCTTGCGGCAAGCGGTGTCGTTTCATTCGTATCATTCGCAATTCTCAACCTGATGCTCGCAATACACAAAAGGGCATTCCGTTTCACATCAAGCATATTCCTCGGAATACTCCTTGCGATGTATTCGCAGATGATGTTCATGAACGGCAGAATGGTCAAGATAACGGGCGATGCCACAACCTACGCCGAAAAATCATCGGAAAACATCACGAATATGGTGATTTTCTGCATTATCGCCCTGATACCGACTATAATCTATATAATAATGCTCTGCAACAAAAAAAGCTCTTTCACAAAGCTTTTAAGAGGGCGGGCTGTCCCGTATATGTCGGCTGTACTTATAGTAATGCAGTCTTTCGGAACTTTCAGCCAGTACCAGAAAAACGGAATAATGAAAGTTGATGAATCAAAATACAACAAATTCCTTTCATATGTTGATTCTTTCAATTTCTCAAAGGACAAAAACGTGCTTGTAATCCTTGCTGACCGTCTTGATTCTGTCTGGATGAACAATCTCCTTGAAGAATATCCCGACCTCAACGAACTCCTTGACGGATTTACTTTTTATCCGAATAATGTTTCATGCTATACAAATACTTTCCCGTCACTTCCTCAGATGCTTACAAACAATATGTATGACGATTCGGAATGGTCTGAATATATATCAAAAAGCTGGGCAGGAAATACAATAACAAGAAAACTCCATGACAACGGCTACAAGACAAGCCTTGTAATTGACAACCTCACAACTTTTGAAACATATGAACAGATTGCAGACCAGTGCGACAATATAAGGACAGACGGAGAATATGCCGAAATAAATTACACCGGTGAGGGCGGTATCCTCCCTACTTTCATGGATTTCTCACTCGGAAAACTTTCGCCCTATCTCCTGAAAGCAAAATTCCTTGACGGCTACACTTCGGACTTCTCAAACAAATTCACTACCGCAAACAATAATATTCCGGGGCGTCACCCGGGCGGAATAGGCGTTGACAGCGACTACGGAATTTATGAATACATAAAAGAATACGGCGTTGACAACAGCTGTGACAGGAATATGTTCAGCTTTGTGCATATGTCTTTCGCCCACGACAACGACAAGAGAGTAGCTTCCATTTATGACGGCTATGATAATTCAGACCCCGATGCAAGCCCCTCACTTAATGAAACTATAAGAGGTTCTTGGGAAATACTTGCAACTCTCTTTGACAAAATGAAGGAAAAAGATGTCTATGACAACACAACAATAATTGTAATCGCTGACCACGGTCACCCGCCCGCAGAAATTGAAATCTATGAGGAGGACAGACTTGACAGCCCCAACGTTGCATCACTTCTTATCAAGCCCGCAGGCGCAGAAAGAGGTCCTCTCAAAATCAACAGCGAAGCAGAACTTTCAAACGAATATTTCCCTGCAAGCGTAATCGAATACGCAGGACTTCCGCACGATGATTTCGGTACTTCCTACAATGATGTAATGAATATGGACACATACCCCGACAGATTCTTCCATGTTTATTTCTTCCATTCGGCAAGAGATGTCGAAAACTTCATGACATACAAGATAAACGGCGATGCCCTTGACCTTGAAAACTGGAAAATTATTGAAAGACACGGCGAACCCGCTGACGACTGACAATAAAAAACAGCCCGAAAGTTTATGCTTTCGGGCTTTGTTGTTTATAAGATTAATTATAATGATTCAAGTGCGGACTTTATAGCCTCTGTTCTGTCGGTTTTCTCCCATGCCACACCTAAATTTTCACGTCCCATATGTCCGTATGCGGCAAGCTGTCTGTACTGGGGTTTTCTGAGTTTGAGCATTTCAATTATTGCAGCAGGTCTGAGGTCAAATACCTTTGCAACAGCCTCTGCAAGCTTATTCTCGTCAGCCTTGCCCGTACCGAATGTGTCAACAAGTATGGAAATGGGCTTTGCAACGCCTATGGCATAGGAAAGCTGTACTTCGCACTTGTCCGCAAGACCTGCGGCAACTATATTCTTTGCGATATATCTTGCGGCATAAGCTGCACTTCTGTCAACCTTAGTCGGGTCTTTACCGCTGAATGCGCCGCCGCCGTGTCTTGAATATCCGCCGTATGTATCAACGATTATCTTTCTGCCTGTGAGACCGCTGTCGCCCTGAGGACCTCCCACAACAAAACGTCCCGTGGGATTAATGAATATCTTTGTGTTTTCGTCCATGAGTTCAGCAGGAATAACCGCACGGATTACAAATTCTTCTATGTCTTTTCTTACGTTTTCAAGGGAAACATCTGCGGAATGCTGAGATGATACAACAACCGCATCAACTCTTACGGGTGTGTTGTCGTGATATTCAACAGTTACCTGAGATTTTCCGTCAGGTCTTAAATAACGGAGTGTGCCGTCTTTTCTTACTTCCGTAAGTTTGAGAGAGAGCTTGTGTGCAAGGGAAATAGGCAGGGGCATAAGTTCGGGAGTTTCATTGCAGGCAAATCCGAACATGATACCTTGGTCGCCCGCACCGTTTGAAAGTCCGTCATCTTCGCTGTTCTGTTCCCTGTATTCAAAAGCCTCGTTTACGCCCATGGCAATATCGGGGGACTGCTCGTCAATGCTTGTTACTACGGAGCAGGTATGTGCATCAAAGCCGTATTTTGCTCTGTCGTAGCCTATATCGGCAACTACCTGACGGGCAATTTTCGGAATATCGACTTTTGCCTTTGTGGAAATCTCGCCCATGCAGAGAATCATACCCGTAGTTACGGCAGTTTCGCAGGCAACACGGGCTGTTTTGTCCTGTTCAAGAATTGCATCGAGAACCGCATCGGAAATCTGGTCGCAGATTTTATCGGGGTGACCTTCGGTTACGGATTCAGATGTAAAGAAAAATTTTTTCATTTTTGACCTCCATAGGAAATAATTATCAGTCCTTATCAAAAAAAGAGCGTCCGCAGAAGGACACTCTTGTAAAAAGCACTCGGAGAATCCTCATCTTTCGGAAATACCGCAGGAATTAGCACCTTGAAATTCAGGTTGCCGGGCTTCACAGGACCTGTTTCCTCCACCACTCTTGATAAGGTATGTTTATATTATACTACATGAAATCCGTTTTGTCAACAGTTATTTCAAATGTTAATTGCAGGCAACAAAAAATTATTATAACTCATATTTTTATCTGACACATTACTGAAAATTTTTCATATAATGAACAGTGAACTATAACAAGGAGGTACTTATATGTGCGGAATTGCAGGCATCATAAGCTTTGTGGAAGATATGCGTGAGGAAATGAAAATATGTGAATCAATGCAGAAAACCCTTTCACGCAGAGGTCCTGACCAGAAAGGCATTATTTTATTTAAAAATGCCGCACTTATTCATACAAGGCTTGCGGTTATAGATATTGACGGCGGCAGACAGCCCATGAGTTTCAGTGCGGGTGACAAAAAATATACAATCGTCTACAACGGGGAATTATACAACACGCCCGAATTAAGAAAACTGCTTGAAAACGACTTTGAATTTGAAACTCATTCCGACACGGAAGTTGTACTTAAAAGCTATGTAAAATGGGGCGAAAAATGCGTTGATTATTTCAACGGAATATTTGCCTTTGCCGTGTATGACACAAGCGAAAAAAGAGTATTTGTCGCCCGTGACCGCATAGGCGTAAAGCCCTTTTTCTATTCCCTTGTGAAAAATAAATTTATTTTCGCCTCGGAAATTCCAACACTTCTTGAATATCCCGATATTCCCCACGAAATAGACGAAACAGGTGCTTGTGAACTTCTCCTCACAGCACCGGGACGCACACCCTCCTGCGGTGTCATAAAAAATATAAAGGAATTAAAAGCGGGCTGGTGCGGATATTACAGCGAAAAAGGGCTTGACATACGGGAATACTGGCGGTTAAAGGCTTATGAACTCAATGAAAGTTTTGAACAGACTGTTGAAAACGTCCGTGAACTTGTTCTTGATTCAATACGCAGACAGCTTGTTTCAGATGTTCCCGTCTGCACATTTCTTTCAGGGGGACTTGATTCAAGCATTATATCTTCCGTTGCCTCCCGTGAAATGAAAAAACAGGGGAAAATTTTAAATACTTTTTCAATTGATTACCGTGACAACGACAAATATTTCAGGGCTTCACATTTTCAGCCGAACAGCGACAACGAATATATTAAAATAATGGCTGAATATATAAACTCAAATCATCATTGGACAGTCGTTGATACTCCCGAACTTGTAAACGCACTTGATGAGGCAACAGATGCAAGAGGTCTGCCGGGTATGGCTGATGTTGATGCATCACTTCTTATTTTCTGCCGTGAGATAAAAAAATACGGTACTGTCGCACTTTCAGGTGAATGTGCGGACGAAATTTTCGGCGGTTATCCGTGGTATCGTGATAAAAATATCCGTGAGACAGACGGTTTCCCATGGGCGCAGAGTACCGCTTACAGAAAAAATTTCCTCTGCGATTATTATTTAAACAAAATAAATGCGGAAGAATATATTTATTCAAGATACAGAGAAACTACCGACTGTGCCGATAAACTCCCGTCTGACAGCTCTCTTGAAAGGCGTATGCGTGAAATGACACAGCTTAATTTTCAATGGTTCATGCAGACACTTCTCGACAGAAAAGACCGTATGAGTATGTACAGCGGTCTTGAAGTACGTGTGCCTTTCTGCGATTACAGAATCGCAGAATATCTCTACAATGTAAAATGGGAATACAAGGATTACAAGGGACGGGAAAAAGGTCTTTTGCGTGAGGCTTTCAGGGATTTCCTGCCCGATGAGATTTTATGGCGCAAAAAAAGCCCCTATCCCAAAACTCACAATCCCGCATTTTTATCAGCCGTCACGGATAAATTAAAAAATATACTCTCCGAAGATACTCCCCTTACAGACCTTGTAAAGCGTGAGGAACTTGAAAAATTATTAAATCATGAAAATAATGTCCAGTGGTACGGTCAGCTTATGAATCTTCCGCAGACTATTGCATTTTTCATACAGCTTGACAGGTGGCTTAAAAAATTCAATATAAAACTTACCTGACAGGGACTTGACAATTGTATAAATATAATGTTATAATTTATTATATTGTATTATGGGAGATAAAAATGAAAAGACTTTTATTTATAGGCGATGTTGTCGGAAAACCCGGCTGTGAATTTGTTGTTTCAAGACTTCACGGATTAAAACAGCAGTACCGTGCGGATATAGTTATTATAAACGGTGAAAATTCCGCTGTCGGAAACGGCGTTACAAGACAGTCCGCCGATATGCTTATCAGGGCGGGCGCAGACGTAATAACCACGGGAAACCACGCTTTCAGGCACAAGGAAGCACTCGATATCTATGATGAGGATTTTATAATAAGACCTGCAAATTATCCCGAAGGGGGCTGTGTCGGAAAAGGTATCTGTATTCTTGACATGGGGGCTTATTCCGTAGCCGTCATAAATCTTATGGGTACGACTTTTCTTGAAGCCCTCGACAATCCTTTTTCCAAAATAGACGAAATCCTCGAAACAGTCAAAACCCCGAATATATTTCTTGATTTTCACGCTGAGGCGACTTCCGAAAAAAAAGCCATGGGATTTTATCTTGACGGGCGTGTAAGCGGTGTTTTCGGCACTCATACCCATGTGCAGACCGCAGATGAAACCATACTCAGAAAAGGTACTGCCTATATAACAGATGCAGGTATGACGGGCGTTGAATATTCCTGCCTCGGCGTTGATATGAAAAATGTGATAAGCAAAATGCGCTTTAAAATGCCTGTACGCTTCAAAGAAGCCGAAGGAAAATGCTTTTTATGCGGTGTTTGTGTTGAATTTGACGAAAAAATCGGCAAATCGCACAAAATTCAAAGGTTTATTATTAGATAATAACCAAAGTTTTCAAAAACTATTGATTTTTTATAATTATTATGATATAATGTAACTATACTATGACTATATGTCATATGTATAAATAATTCTTACAGGAGGGTCACTATCATGGAGATTTTAAAGGTATCATCACATTCATCACCAAATTCTGTCGCAGGAGCTATCGCAGGAGTTATCAGGGAACAGAAAGCGGTAGAGGTTCAGGCTGTCGGAGCAGGCGCAGCTAATCAGGCAATAAAGGCTATTGCTATCGCAAGAGGCTATCTCGCACCGATAGGTATTGACCTTATCTGTGTACCTGCTTTTGCAAATATACAGATTGACGGAGAAGAAAGAACCGCCATAAAACTCATCTGCGAACAGAGATAAGCAAACCGTAAATATTCGGACGGGCTTCGGCTCGTCCTTTTTTTACAAGGGGGAATAATCATGCCAACACCACATAACAATGCAGAAAAAAAAGATATCGCAAAAACCGTTCTCATGCCCGGCGACCCGCTGAGAGCAAAATTTATTGCGGAACATTATCTCGAATTTCCCGTGTGCTACAATGAAGTGCGTGGTATGCTCGGATATACGGGATTTTACAAGGGAATAAAAATATCCGTTCAGGGCAGCGGAATGGGTATCCCGTCAATAGGTATATATTCATGGGAGCTTTTCAATGAATATGATGTTGACAACATAATAAGAATCGGTACGGCAGGCGCAGTCGCCGACAACGTTGGTCTGCGTGACATAGTTATAGCCATGAGCGCAAGCACCAACTCCGCCTATGCATCACAGTACGGACTTAACGGAACATATGCGCCCACGGCTTCATGGGAACTTCTTTCAACAGCGGTCAAAGCCGCCGAAAAACAAGGCTGTAATTTCCATGTGGGAAATATTTTCACAAGCGATACTTTCTATGACGATTCGGACGGTCTCGCAAACTGGCAGAAAATGGGTACTCTCGCAATAGAAATGGAAACTGCGGGGCTTTACATGAATGCGGCAAGGGCAGGAAAAAATGCCCTCGGAATTTTCACCGTTTCGGACTGTCCGCTGAAAGGTCTTTCAACCTCCGCAGAAGAAAGACAGACTTCTTTCAGGGATATGATGGAAATTGCCCTTGAAACAGCAGTTTCACTGTAATATCAAAGAATTTCTTCATCGGGACAGGCTTCCAGTTCAACCACACCGTTTTCCGTGAAATTAAGTATTCTGTCACATATTTCAAGTGCCGCAGGGCGGTGAGTTATAATAATTACCGTCTTGTCGGTCATTTCTCTTAAATTCTTTAACAGTTGTTCTTCTGATTTCTGGTCAAGTGCGCTTGTGGATTCATCAAGAAGAAGTACGGGGCTGTCAGAGAATATCGCCCTTGCAACGGCTATTCTCTGCATCTGACCCTCCGAAAGTCCCGCACCTCTTTCTCCCAAGAGCGTATCAATTCCGTTTTCAAGCCCTGAGATAAATTCACCTGCACAAGCGATTTCAAGGGCTTTCATAATTTTTTCGTCATTATCCGACTGCGATTTGTCCGCAAAGCTTACTATATCCCTCACAGTTCCCGACATAAGCTGGTTTCCCTGCGGAATATAGGCAAAAAGCCTGTGATATTCGGAGTTTAATTCATGTGTCGTCCCGTCATTGTAAGTTATAAAGCGTTCTCCGCCGTCAAGCTTGTATATGCACATAAGAAGTTTTAAAGCGGTGGATTTTCCGCAGCCGCTGTGACCCGTAAGCGCAACATATTCGCCCTTGTTTATTGTAAATGAAATATTGTTCAGAACTTCGGGCTGATTTTCCTTTGTAAGACTTTCAAGGTTTCCTGCGGCTGAATAATAAGTAAAATCGGCATTTTTAAGACCTATGCACTTCATTTTGCCGTTGTATATGTCATTGATTTCGGAAAGGGAAAATGTATTTTCCGACAGGTCGTCACCGAATTTTTCTATTTCCATAAGTCTTTCCGCACTGGCGGTCATTGTATAAAATTTCGGGAGATAGCCCGTTATATTCGCAAAAGGTGCTTGTATCTGCGAAATAAGCTGTGTTATTGCGGTAAGCATACCGTATGACAGAGTGCCGACAAGTATTCCGTATCCGCAGTAAATCGTACCGAAAAGATACATTCCGTTCATAGCGGCGGCAAAGCCTATATTGCATACATTTGAGAATCTGTTTTTTCTCATTCTTGCAGCTTTGTGTTCCGTCATTTTTTCGTCAGCTTCTTCTTCTATCTGATTTTCTGCGGCAAAGGAACGTATTATCATCATGCTTGAAATTCTTTCCTGAAGAAAAATTCTGAGTTTTCCGTCTTTTTCCTGCATATTCTTGTGAAGTCTTTTAAGCACTTTGCGGAATGCATAAGTCAGTATTCCGAGAACAATTCCTCCGGGGACGATTATTAAAGCAAACCGCCTGTCAAGCACTATCATCATTACAAATGCACTTACAAGCTTGACTATCATGCCCGAAAGCCCCGGAATTATATCGGTATAATTCGTGGCGACAACAACAGTATCATTTGTAAGACGGTTCAGCCATTCGCCCGAATGTACGGCATTGATTTTCCCGAAATCCTTACGCATTATATTTCTGAGCAGACGTTTCTTGAAAATATTTTCAAAGGTTGAGCGTGAAAGTTCTTCGAGTTTTCTTATAAATGCCCTGAACACTATCTGTGCGACAGTGAGAGTGATTATAAAGATAATATTTTTATAAAAATCCTGTTTTGCGTGTGCGGCTGCGGTGTCAACAATATTTTTCATAAGAAACGCGTACAGAACTCCCGAAGCACCTATAAGCGACTGAAATATTGTAAGCAGCAGGATATAGAATTTTTTCTTTTCAGGGACTTCCCACAGCCATTTTATTGTATTTTCTTTACTGTTCATTTTTTATCCTCATCTTTAAATTTATAAGCAAAAAGGCACTTCCGAAATTCGGAAATGCCTTGCAAGGGTGGGAGATGGGATTCGAACCCACGGTCTTCGGGACCACAATCCGACGCTTTAACCAGCTAAGCTACACCCACCATATTCAATAAATAAAAACGAAGCTCCCCGTTAAACGGGCATAAGACCATATAACAGAGAGTTTCGGAATGGCGCGCCTTGCTGGATTCGAACCAGCGGCTTACTGCTTAGAAGGCAGTTACTCTATCCAGCTGAGTTAAAGGCGCATTGAAAAAATCAGCAGCCAAAGCTGCATAAAATGGAGCGGGTGATGGGAATCGAACCCACGTGTTCAGCTTGGAAGGCTGACATTCTACCATTGAACTACACCCGCTTGTCGTTTCAACAGATAATATTATATCACGGCAAAATCAAAATGTCAAGCGAATTTTTAAAAAACATCATTATATACAAAAAAATTTTTTATATCTCCTGTTGTTTGACATATTAATGAAAAATATATGCGAAAATTATGACTGTTATTACAAAGCAGAAACATTATCACCAAAACAGTTGACTTTTCGGAGATTTTGTGCTATCATTATCTAAACGGATATTCCGTCAAAAAATAAACAATCTACGCATATACCTTAGGAGGGATTCTTATGGCTGATATGAACGAATGGGGAAACAACACTTCCGACAGCGTGTCGGGCGTTGAAAATGTCACAAGCAGCAAAAAGGGAAAGAAAATCGCTATAATAAGCGCATCGGTTATCGCAGTTGCGGCAGGTGCGGGCGCAATAGCTTATAATTCTTCGGATTATATCAAGAATCAGGTCAAACTCAGAATGATGAAACCTGAAAATTACTATGCATGGGTAAATGAGGAAAATGCTCAGGAATATGCCGCAAAAGTAAGAGAACAATACGAAAAATCTCTCGAAAAAATAAAGAACGGTCAGAGTGCTTCCGTTGCCGTCAAGTATGATGTCAGCGATGATGTAAAAAATTATTTGGTTGACAATATGCTCGGCGTTGAATACGGCGAGGACGAAGAAACCGATATGCTTATCGACATAATCAAGAATATCAATTCACTTGAAATCGGTTCGGGCGCAGCAGTAAAAAGCGGTGACGTAAGCGGAGATATGTACATAAATCTCAATGACGACAAGCTTATGACCGTTGATTATGCAATGGCTGACGGTGCGGCTGAAATGTTCATGCGTGTCCCCGAACTTACGGAACGCTGGCTCAGTATGAATATTGAAAATACTCTCGAAGAAACATACATGGACGATGATGCCCGTGAACTCATGGACGCTTACAAGGAAGTTCTCAAAGACCCTGAATCTGTTATATCCCCCGAAGAACTCGAAGATATGATTATAAGATATACAAAGGTCTGGAACGATTCTATCGGCGATATCAAGCTTGAAAGAAGCGAGGAAACAGCTGTCGGCGATATAAGCATGAATTATACTGTCGTTTCTGTTGAGCTTACAAATGACAAACTTGTTTCAATAGCCGAAAACTTCATCAATGAGGCTAAAAATGATGAGGTTCTCAAAAGAGTTGTGATTGACAAGTGCAAGGCTGTTACCGAGGACGAATATGTATCCCAGCTTGACGAAATACTTGACGATATCAAGGAACAGTCAAGCGATGAAACTGCCGTTTACGAAACATATATTGACCCCAAGGGCGTTATAAGAGGCTGTGCGCTTAAATCCGATGATGCAAAGGTAGAAGCAAAATATATCATGGGTCTTGAAGGCGACCAGATAAGAGGCGAGGCTTATATCTTTGAGGACGGCGAAGAAACTTTCAGGGCTGACCTTACCGCAACAGACAGTGGCAACAAATACACAGGAAACATTGATGTCAAAGTAGAGGAAGAAACTGCAAGCGTTGAATTTACCGATTTTGAAATAGTAAACGAGGATAACGGCTTTTTCAGCGGTGATATTACAATAAATATACCCGACGTTGACCCGATTTCTTTGAACTTCAATTCTGACGGCTCAACTATGGAGGCATCAACCGATATCAAGATAGAAGATATTGAAATAGGCAAGTTTACTCTTAAACTCTCCGAAGATTTCGGAAAAGCTCCCGAAATTCCAAGCGCAGATGATGCTTATATGCTTGACCCCGAAACATTCGATTCGCTTTCGGACTATGTAAGCAAGGAAGATGCAGAGAATTTCATAAGAACAATATGCACAAAGATAGGCTTTAACGATGATTATGCAAATCAGGCGGCTGAGGCTTTTGCACAGGGTGCTTATCCCGATGAAAGATAATTAAATAAAAAAGCGGTCATATGACCGCTTTTTTTATTTATCTGAAAAGAAATGATGATGATTTCACAAGATTGTAAAATTCGGAAACTTTTTCGTCATCAACCGAAAGGCTGTTTAATGTTTCAAGTATCTGTTCATAGTCAGAATCTCCCTTGTATTCGGAATTTTTAAGCAGCATGGCAAATTCTGCGGCTGATGATGCAAGTTTTATTTTGTCGGAAGGTTCGGAATTGTATTTCTCCATTCCGAAAAGCTTTGACTTATATATGTCTTCTTCCGTGTCAACATCTTTGTATGCCGTTGAAAATTTGAAAAGTTCCTCACGACCGTTTTCCGTGGGAGGTTCTGTTGCGTGTTCCTCTGCAAATTCAAGTTCAACACCGTGATATGTTCCGTCCTCGTCAGCAAGTTCAACTTCATAAAGAACTGTTACGCTGTGACCCGAACCGACTTCTCCCGCATCTTTTGTATTGTCATAAAAATCCTCGGCGTTCATTTTTCTGTTATCATAACCTATTAGGCGGTAGCTTTTTATTTTTGACGGATTAAATTCAACCTGAAATTTAACGTCTTTTGCAATTGTAAACAATGTACCGCTCATTTCCTCAACAAGCACACGCCTTGCCTCGTCCACTGAATCAATATAGCTGTAATTTCCGTTTCCGTTGTCGGCAACAGCTTCAAGGCGGTCATCTTTATAGTTTCCTGTTCCGAAACCGAGTACGGACAGATATATTCCCTTGTCACGTTTAGATTCGATGAGTTTTTTCAGTTCGCTTTCCGATGATGCACCGACATTCAAATCTCCGTCAGTTGCAAGTATAACACGGTTGTTTCCGCCCTCTATGAAATATTCCTCTGCAAGTTCATAAGCAGTATTTATTCCGCCCTCTCCGTTTGTAGAACCGCTGGCGGTTATTGAATACAGTGAATCAAGAATATCATCTTTCCGGCTGCCGTCCGCACCTGCTATAACTGTACGGCTTGACCCTGCATACGTTACGATTGAAATTCTGTCATTTTCCGTGAGATTCTCCGAAAGCATGGAAAATGCTTTCTGCACAAGCGGAAGTTTGTCATATGAATCCATTGAACCCGATGAATCTATCAGGAATACTATATTTGAAGGCGGAAGTTCTTTTTCGTCAAGTTTCTTTCCCTGAACACCTATCATCATGAGTTTGTGTGCGCTGTTCCAAGGACAGTCGGAAATTTCCACATATTCTCCGAAAGTATCGTCATTGTCGGGTGCGGAATAGTCATAGTTGAAATAATTTATAAATTCCTCAACTCTTACAGCATCTTCGGGGACATTCATTCCGTCCTCAACCATTCGGCGGACGTTTGCATATGATGCGGTGTCAACATCTGCGGAAAACGTTGAAAGCGGTTCTGTTTCGGGATTTTTAAAGCCCTGCTCCTCGAAATTTTTATATTCCTCGTTTGATTCTGGATATTCGGGATAACAGTCGTCATATTCGGCAGAATTTTCATAGGCAATTCCGCCGTCCTCGGCAACATCACCGTATTCGACAGCTTCATCTGACACGGCATCATCATAATTTTTTACAGGTGCTTCCTGTTTATAATCCCCTTGTGATGAATTGCCGTAATCTCTGTAATTTCCGTCTGCCTGACCGCAACTGCAAAACGAAACCGAAATTATTGCACACGATAGCGATAAAGCCATTATTTTTGAAAAATTCTTCCTCATATAAAACACCTCTTATTTGTATAATAATTTATTCGGGTTGTATATCTCTTTCCCGTTTATAACTTTCTTTTGTTATATAAATTATAGCCTAATATATTTAAAAATGCAATAACAGGGCAGTTTCAATATTTATACAATACAATTAAGAATTTTTAAGGAAAATATTTCATAATATTACACAAATGATAAAAGATTACAAAAATATAAAATGAGGGAACAAAGCCCCTCATTTCGGATATTATTAAATTATTCTATTATTTTTTTGTAGCTTTCTTCTTCGGCTTTTTCCTCGGCGAGTTTATCGGCTTTTCTCACTTCGGCTGATGCGCTTTTTCTGCCCTTTGACATGATTATAACCGCAACAATTACAGCGGCTATTACAAATCCGCAGGCAGTTATTATAAATGCCGTTTTCTTCAAATTTCTGTCTGTAACCGTATAGTCAAGCTTTGAGGATTTGGCATATCTTTCGCCTGCCGTATCCGAATATACACTCATCTTAAAGCCGTCAACAGGAACATATTCCCCAGTATCTGAACTGTCACTGAATCCGAAAGCATTATCTTCAATTATCTCTGTGCTTTTCGGAATAACTACCTGTTTAAGATTCGTGCATGAAAGAAATGCTCCCATTCCTATATGCTTTACTCCTTCGGGAATTATCGCCCTTGAAATGCTCTGACAACTGTAAAATGCTCCCTCGCCTATTTCCGTTACAGTTGTGGGAATATCCGCCGATTCAAGTGCATAGCAGTATTTAAAGGCTATTGGTGCTATCGTTGCAAGTCCCTCGGAAAAATCTATCTTTTTAAGCTTTGAACAGTAACCGAAAGCGTCCTCGCCTATATATTTCACGGACGGCGGTATATATACCCTTTCAAGCTCCGCACAAAGCGAAAAAGCCCCCGGTTCAACAGATTCAACCGTACTTTCAATTGCAAGTTCTCCCGCAATTTTTGCGGAGGCTCTTAATATTTTTTTCTTGTCCTTGTCGTAAAGAATATCATTTTCAAAAACATAACCCTTGCATTTTGAAACGTCAATTTTTTCTATTGCTCCGCACTCCGCAAAAGCCATTGTTCCCAAATCGGTAAGGGATTCGGGGAGGGTTATTTCTTTCAGGGCTGAACAGCCGTAAAATGCATAGTTTTCTATTGTTGTGATACTGTCGGGGATTTCCACTTCTTCAAGCATGGGACAGCTCATAAATGCTCCCTCTGCGATTGATGTCATCTTTTCGGAAAGCTTTACTTTTTTAAGGCTTGAACAGCCTGAAAAAGAATTTGTACCTATTTTTTTAACTGTTTTAGGAATATTTATTTCCGATATAAAATTACAGCCGACAAATGCATTACTGCCTATGGCGGTTACCGCATAGCCGTTTCTCATTTCGGGAATATCAGTAACTATTGCCGTACTGTCACATGATATTATAGTATATGAACCGTCAACAAGTTCATATGTGAATGTGCCGTCCGTGAGTTCGCCCTTTGCATCTGCGGGAGTATCCGCATACGCAGACATTCCGTTAAATGAAAGCATTGAAATAAAAACCGCCGACAAAATAAATTTTTTTATTATATTCATTATTTTTTCTTTCCGCCCTTTCTTATTCTTGAACCCGTTACAACTCCGATAACGGCAAGAAGTATTCCTCCTGCTATGCCCGAAACAGCATATATAAAGCCCTTGTCAACATTTTTTCCGCCTATCTGCGCTGTACCCGTTACTGTTTCTATTTCGCAGGCTTTTGCGTAGTCATATCCGAGAGTACCCTCATCGGCATATATTTTGAAATCATCGACAAGCTTATCAAGCTTGGGTTCTTCCGCCTGACCGTTCATTATTGCGGAGAGTTCTTCTTCCGAGGCGTTTGCAGTTTCTTCTGCGGCTGCCTCATCATATTCATAGCCGAAAGCATAATCCCCTATTGTTTCAAGCTTGTCGTAAAGGCGGACGCTTTTAAGATTCGGACAGCCGTAAAACGCATCATTTCCGACTACTTTCAGTTCTTTTGACAATTTCACGGATTTGAGTGAAGTACAGCCCTCAAAGGCAAAGTTAAGTATATCCGTTACATTTGATATATCAACAGTTTCAATATATCTGTTGTTGCAAAAAGCTGATGCGCTTATCTCTCTGAGAGATTCGGGTGCTTTAAATTCCGAGTTTCTTTTTTCAAGGGGATAGGCTATAAGCTTTGATTTGTCTTTATTATAGAGTACGCCGTCAAGGGAGGAATATTCCCCGTCACCGTCTGAAACTTCTATTTCCTGCAAGTTCGTACAGTAGAGAAACTGCTCGTTGCCCTCTATCGCCGTGCAGTTTCCCGAAATAACTATCCTCACAACATAGGACGAAAATGCGTCCTCGCCTATTGTTTTCACTGTGTCGGGAATTATTATTTCCGCAGATGTACAGGTCAGAAAAGCCATTTTATATATTTTTGTGACTTTCATTCCGTCTATTTCTTCGGGAACTTTTATTGTGTTGTCAGATGAATAGCAAAGCACTATTGTAACTTCTCCGTTTTCAACCATATATTCATAGTCGCCGAAAGTTTTTGTGTCAAGCTTTAAATATTCTTCATAAATTTCATTTGCCTCAATGGTTGTAAATTCAAAGTTATTTGCATAGTCATATTCCGAGTCAGTATCTCTTGCATATGCCTGTGCCGCAGAACCGCTTTCGCCTATTATTCTGAAATCCGATATTGCATTTTCATTTTCGTCATATCCGAACGCACTGTATCCTATACTCATAACGCTTGGCGGGATTATTACTTGTTTCATTCCTGTACCCATAAATGCATTCTGGTCTATTTCCACGAGGCTTTCGGGGAGCTGTACGTTTTCAAGCGATTTACAGCCGTAAAATGCCGAAAGTGCTATGCCGTAAAGATTATCGGGGAATTTTATCTCGCTGAGAGAAGAACAGTTCATAAATGCCATTACGTCTATGACATCTATTGAAGTATTGCTTAAATCAATTGATTTTATTGCGGAAGATGCAAAGGAATGTCTGCCGATTTTTTTAACGCTGTTGGAGACTTTTATATCCGTAAGCTTAGTTCCGTAAAATGCAGCTATGCCTACTTCTTCGGTATTTTCGGGAATGTTAAATTCCGTTCCTTCTTTTGCCTGCGGATAGCAGACAAGTTTTTTCATGTCCTTTGTAAATAATACGCCGTCAGCGGAACAGTAATATTCACTGTCACCGTTTATTTTTATTTCTTTCAGGTTTGAACACTGCACAAAGGGATTTTCTGCGGATATATATTCGACAGACGGCGGTATAACAATGGTTTCTGCGGAATTTTCACCGAAAATATTTCTGCCGAGTTCCGAAACTTTATATCCGTCAAGCGTATCGGGAATTGTTATTTCTTTTTCCTGCGATGTACATTCCTGAATACATACAGTGCCGTCATCAAGAACAGAATATGAATATTCCCCTGAAACAATATATTCATTCTCCGTTGTGCTTTCCGTTTCTTTTTCGATATCTTCCTCATATATATAAGTTTCTTCGTCTGCACGGCTGACAAATACGGGAGCTGATACCGCTGCACAAACCGCAAGGCTCATTACAAAAGCCGTGATTTTTCTGTAACATGACATATTTTCTACCTCTTATCAAAATTTATCCGCCGAAATCATTATCGGACGGATTTTTCTTTGTTATTTCTCTGCATTACATTATATCACACAAAAAATTACATTTCAATCCATTTCACATATATTTCATAAATCATATTTTTAAATCAAATTGTTGTTTTGAATGAATTGGAAATATATTGCGAAAAATTTACAATATGTTCATTTATAGCCATTGACATTAAATAAAAAAAATGTTAGAATATCCTTGCATAAAAATATAAATGGAGGAAAAAACATGAAAACTCTCAAACGAATGACAGCGGCAGCCTGTGCGCTGTGCCTCTGTGCGGTTTATCCCGCATACGGCGGATTCACAGGCGGTCTCAGCACATCTGCTGAGGACAT
>JAFYFU010000023.1 GCA_017543595.1 Ruminococcus sp.
CTGATTCTTATGCTCGTAACAAGTATCACTCGCTGTTCCCGACAGAAGCACCAAACGAATGCATAAACAAAAAATCTCCCTCACCAAGCAAGGAGCATATCAACTTCCTGCCTGATGAGGGGGATCATATTCACTTTTCAATGCTGATCGTCACGCCTGATTTGAACCGGAACTCTAGAAAGTCCTCGCTGACCTTGACGCTTTCCAGCAGCTTCTTCACCAGCGCCTCATCAAACTCTGTGATGGTGCGCGGCTGAGAATTGATGAAATGCAGCAATTCCTGAATACGCTCCCGATGCCGTATGCGCCGCTGTAATTCGTCTGGTCGCACCAGTGCGCCAGCGAGTGTATGCTGGCATTGCTCAGCGCAGCTGCCTGCACGGAGTGCCACTGCCCGTGGAGGGCATTAAATATAAACAGTCTGAGTTTGTTGCTGAGTCTTGTCATTAAGATTTACTCATTTCAGTCGTTTTGTTTAAATAATTCTCGTCTCATAAGACACAAATCGAATACATCGAGTCTGCCATCTTCACATAAATCTGCGGCTTTCCAATTAACAAGATGAACTTCTGGTACTGCTAACAGCCATTTTTGAAGCAAAACCAAATCAGATATATTAAAATCACCATCGTCATTAACATCGCCTTTAACGTCTGTCGGTTCAGTAGTTGTGGCGGTTGTCGTTGTTGTTATCGTTACAGTTTCCCACTTCTGGCAATTATTTCCATTTGGATTCCACTGCTGAACATTTCCTCCGCTTGCTTTGGAAGCGTCTGCAATTTCAACAAGACACGCTTCTCTGGATGCGTGTGTCAGAATATCATAAGAACCATCAGGATTTTTTACAAATCTGAAAAGCATGGAGCTGTCCTTGGTGGAATACGGTGAAAGCGAGATATTTCCGCCGTTTGAACCGCTTTCCGCTTTCAGGCAGTAATTTCCAAGCCGTGACATAATGTAATAATAGTTTCCTCCTCCTGAAAAGGCTTTCAGTGTAAAAGAATTATATGTCTGAGGTTCAGCAGGATTTCCACCCCACTGCTGAATATTCGTGCCATCGTCAGTACTTCCGCCGGCGACGTTCATATACAGCTGACTGTTAACGTTTTTGAACATATAGATCTTGCTTGTATCCATTTCACAGCCTGTATTGGTCACTTTTTCCAGAATCCAGTGCTGTGAAGCGTCAGAGGTATTGACAGACCACTGAATAATATTTGCACCAGATGATGTCTTTGCACCTTCAACTGCAAGACATTGCTTATCTTTAGCGTGTTTTGGAAGAATGATATATGAACCGTCGCTGTTCTTGTAGAATTTAAATTTCTGGCAATCCTTACCTGAGTTGGAATATATCTCTATATTTGTACCGTCCGTTGTTTTCTGCCCTGTAACATCTACCAGATAGCTTGCCTTGTCACCGACCTGCGCATAAAGATAATAATATCCGTCACCGGCTGAGATTGCTCTGAATGTGTTCTGAACACCCGGTTCAGCTGCACCCCATTGCTGTATGTTTGTACCATTTTCAGCCTTTGCACCGTCAACATCAAGATAAAGTCCGCTGTTCTTGTTCTTTATCATGTAAACTGCACCCTCTTCCAGAGTTGACGCTGTAAATTCAGTTACCATACTGCCAAACTTTGATGTAAAGCTTTTGGTCAGGAACGGAGAAGCATATTTTGTGGAGACATATTTTGTCATATCGCTGTCTGTAATGTATTTAAACTTCGCTGCCGATTTGAAACAACCTGAATAGGTATTGCAGAAAGCCTTTGTATCAGTACCTTTTGTATTATATGCGTCGAGAAGTGCATATCCATAGTTTTCCTTATTAGGATACCATGTACTTTTCACCTTTGCGTCAACGGTAAAGGATTTCGGCGCTGCAGTACTGGATGTTGAATAATATGAGCCTGTATCACGGTAAGGGTCACTTCCGCCGCCTGCACAAATACAATATGGATATGTTTTTTCAAAAGCCTGGAAACGGCAGTTTTCGCTGACAATATTTGAACCGTCACCGCCGATGATCTGTGAAGTTCCGCCACCATTGCCGGAATCATAGCCTTCATAGTAGTTATTGTAAATATGACCGCTTCCGTTGCCTATCTGCGGAGTACTTCTGACATCCTTGTCCCATTTATTGTAACTGAGGGTAGTACGGCATCTTGTGATCTCATCGTTCTGAGTACCGTAAGCAACTGTCCAGTAACGATTTGTGAAAACGCAATATGAAATGCCGATATAGTCCGGACTGCGGCCTAAATCCTTTGCGTCCTTATAGTTATCATAGGGCGTATTGATCCAGATAAATTTACCAACTTCATCCTGACCATTGCCGGTTCTATCGTAGCTCAGCTTGCTTGTGAAACTGCAATGGTCAATCCAGATATTTCTTGATGACCAGATATTTACAAGGATTCTGTTTGCTCTGTTTACCGCCTGAAAATCAATATTCCGGATAATGATATTATCGCTTGGATCATCTCCCTCAACACCGTCCCCGTTATTTGTACGGAACTGGCTGTCATAAATGGTATTTGCACTGTATGAACCGACAAGGGTCTTGTAATCACGAATACGAGTATGGCTTTTCTTCTGCATATCAATATCAGCAGTCAAAACAACCGTCAGCGGTTCTGTTGAGTTCAGATATGTTTCCAGTTCGTCAGCCGTGGAAGCTGTAACGGTTTTGCCCAGTACACCGCCGATGTCACAGGCTTTTTC
The DNA here is from genome assembly GCA_017543595.1 of Ruminococcus sp. Taxonomy (GTDB): domain Bacteria; phylum Bacillota; class Clostridia; order Oscillospirales; family Ruminococcaceae; genus Ruminococcus. The sequence goes on from JAFYFU010000023.1 coordinate 2,731, forward strand.
ACCCTGCGAAACCTTACAATTTGCAGAAAAGCCTTCTTCACCATAGGCATTCAGTTTCCAGAGTTGTGCGCCGTCTCCCTCATAGCCTGCAAGACCGATTAAATTGTTGCCCTGATAGTAAGTAAGAGCCTTTCCGGTCGAAACGCTTGTAATTTTGTAGTAGAGGTAGTAGCCCTCAAAGTCCTTTTTAACACCTTCAATTTTCCACTGTTGAGAAGTGTTGCTGCTCGCAGAAGCCATTGTCACAGTTTCTCCGCTTGCAGTAAGGTACTTGCCGTCAGACATGTTCACAATCTGATATACTCCGTCCGATACATAGACGATCTCCCAGTTTTCAACCGACTTTCCGGCAGCCTCATCGGTTTTTACTGCTGTTCCCGATACAATGAGATTACGATTCGTTGTATATGCGGCAAAGTTTATTGCCTGTTTCGGATAAGAGACTGACGCAGCCTCGGCAGTCATAGTTTGATAAGAACCGCTCGGCAAGCCGCTGAGAGAAGATACCACACAGGATATTCCCATCACAACTGCACAGATAATACTTTTTAGTTTTTTCATTGCACCTTTTCCTTTCGCAATTTAAAATTTTTAGTATATTTTCAAGAGAGGGTAAAACATACTAAAGTTTCGCTGATAAGTACACTTATATTATAAATAATAAGTGCTTTTTTTCAACTCACTATGATGTCTCCATTAAGGTTGTAGGTATACTGCATATATGAAGCAAAAAATGCAGCAGCGATTACTGAAGTGGCAGCCCCTGAACCCAGAAAATATGGGCGGACTATGCTTCTCTGATTATCAATGCTATCCCCTCCAAAAAACACTTACCGCTCAATTAGTTCCCGTCTCATAAGCATAAGATCAAACACATCAAGTCTGTCATCCCCGCAAAGATCGCCGGCCTTCCAGTCCGCAAGTTCTGAGTCCGGTCTTGCAAGCAGCCATTTGTTAAGAAGTACAAGGTCAGCAACATCCAGTCTGCCGTCTGCATTGATATCTCCGCGCACAGAGGAAATATCTTTTTCCGATGC